>CAYZHI010000139.1:0-8398 GCA_964477335.1 uncultured Caldilineaceae bacterium
GCTGTATAACTGGAACCTCTTTGCACCAATTACTTACCAGGGCGACTTGCATGATGTCTCGCCCGGACTGCACACCGTTACCGTGGAATATTTTGAATCGGGCGGCCATGCCCGCATCAAGGTTTGGGCGGAGAGAGGAGCGCTGCAGGACCCAAACTGGACCGGCCAATATTACGCCAATCCCGATTGGCAAGAGCCGCCGCTGCTAACCCGGCCCGATGACAACATCGATTTTGATTGGGGTGATGGCGCGCCGGCGGCCGGCCTCAGCCAGAGCGACTTCTCGATTCGCTGGCGCCGGACCATCTTTTTTGCCGAGGCCGGTCGCTACCGCTTTTGGGCCGAGGTAGAACGGCTGGACCGGGTGAAAATTTGGCTGGACGGCTGGCTCCTGGTTGATGAAACCAAAGAGGAACGCGGCACAGTGGAGGGTTACTTTGGCCGGTTAGAACCGGGATTTCACACCGTCATGGTTGAATATGCCGACGACAGCGGTCCGGCCAAAATCAAGTTCGACTGGGAACGGCAATAGCCAGCCCGGGTTTAACTAACCAGAACAAATCACTCCGGCCCAATAAGGTCAAATAAACCACGAAAGAACACGAAGGGCACTAAACTTGTCAATTCTCCCTTTGCGTCTCTTTGTGTCCTTTGTGGCTAAAATTTTCTTACTCAATCTGCAAGCATTTGACACGCAAGATGCTATTCAATCTCAAGCCCCCTGACCAGGGTAGGCTCAAAACCGTCCGGCCACTGGGTGCTCTGATTGTAGATCGCTCCTTTCAGGGCCGTGCCGCGCAGGTCGGCTTCTCGCAGATCCGCTTCTTTCAGGGAGGCCTCCTCCAAATCAGCGCCTTGCAAGTTGCTGGCCTGTAAATTCGCCTGGTCAAATATTACCTCCCGCAGGTCAGCCCCGGCCAGATTGGCCTGCTGGAGATTGGCCGCCCGCAGGTTGCTGCCCCGTAAATCGACTTGCTGGAGGTTGGCCCCCTGCAAATCACTCTCCGGCAAATCGGCCTCACTTACATCGGCTTGCTGCAGATTGGCCGCCGCCAGGGTGCTCCCTTCCAACTTGACCCCGCTGAGCCGGGCTTGCTGCAGATTGGCCCCCTGCAAATTCGCCCCGGTCAGGCTGGAATTTTCCAGATTGGCCTGGAACAAATCGACGCCGGCCAGATTGGCCCGGGGCAATTTGGCCTGGCTCAGGTCAGCCTGGCGCAAATTAGCGCCGGCCAGGTCAACAAATTCAAGGTCAACTTCACTCAATTGAGCTGCCCCCAAATTCGCCCCGCTCAAATTAGCTCCAGCCAGCCGGGTCGCTTTGGTGCTGAGAAACGAAGTTGTTTTGGTCAGATCAACCCCTTGCAGATTGGCCCCTTGCAGATTGATCTTTTCCAGGTTGGCCCCTTGCAGAGTCACCTGGCTCAAATCAAAACCGGGCAGATTGACCGCGCTCAAATCAACGCCGTTCAAATTAGCGCCCCGCAATTTAGTGGTCGCCAGATCGAGCGTGTGCAAGTCTAGCCCTGGCAGATTGGCGCCCTGCAAATTAGTCCCCTGGAGAAGCGCGCCGTTCAACATCGCTTTTTCCAAATCGGCTCGTTCCAGATTGGCGTCGGTCAGATTACTTTGCTGAAGATTAGCCTTTTGCAAGTTGCAGCCCAGCAAATCAGCCTGCTGCAGATTGGCCCCCTGCAAGTTAGCGCCGCGTAAATCAGCGCCGCGCAGGTCGGCTTTTTGCAGATTGGTCCCGTCCAATTTGGCCCCTTGCAAGTTGGCCCCTTCCAGATCGGCGCCCTGCAACTGGCAGCCCTGCAAATCGGCATTTTGCAGCTTAACCCCAATCAGATCCATCTCCCGCAGATCAAGATTGTGCAAAACTTTTTTGCTGAGATCAGGCGTTTTGCGCCGCTCGCGGGCGCTTTTGATTTCATTATAAAGTTGTTCTTTGGTGATTTCGGCGGCCATGGTCTCCCTCCTTGTCATCCGAAATGTTAAAAGATAATTGAGTATAACACAATTCCCCGCCAACCCCCAATCCACCTAAACTTTTAGCCCACCCCACCACAAGCCCAGCCCACCCAGCAGCACATCGCGCGCCCGGATCAATAAACTTAAGCTCAGGCCAATGGCCGGATCAAAACCCAATAACTGAAGGGCCAGCACCTGGCTGGCTTCCAGGGCGCCCAGCCCGCCCGGCAGCGGCAGCAGAATGGCCATCCGGGCCGCAGTCAGAGCGATGATCGTCTGCGCCGGAGTCAACGTGGCCCCCAAAAAGTGGAGGGCCAGCCAGTATTCGGCCACCAGCAGCCCCCAGTTGATGATCGACACGGCCAGGGCCAACAACAGCGCGACCGGATGATGGCGGCAAAAGTCGGTGACCTGTTGCTCGCTGGCCCGCGCCAGGGCGGCCGCCTTCTGGTAAAAAGCTGATGTGAACAACCGCTCTCCTCCGGACCCGGACAGCTTCAGCGCCAGCCAATCGATCAGGCGCAACGCCGCGGAAAAAGGCGCGCCCCCGGCGCTGAGGCTTAGCAGCGTCACCAGCGGAACCGCCAGCATAGCCACCCCCAACCCGGTCAGCAGCACAGCCAGTAGATCGGCAAAAATTCGCTGTTGCAGGACCAGCAGCAAGCCTCCCGCCAGAAAACCAAAATTGACCAACAGTTCCAACAATTTATCCAGGGTCACGGCGGCAACGGCCGTGGCGCCGGGCACGCGCTGGTGACGCTGAACCAGATAGACCTGCAGCGGTTCGCCGCCAAAATGCGGCCCCGGCGTAAAGTAACTGACCCCAAACGCCGCCAGTCGATAACCGACCAGGGTAAAATAAGGCAGCCGGTACCCCTGCACCCGCAAAATTAGCCACCAGCGCCCGCTCATACTGAGCAGCACCAGCCCATTGGCCGCCAACAACAACAGCACCGGCCCCAGACTCAACCGGCTCAACACTCGCCACACCTCGGCCAGCGAGACGGTCTGCCACAACCAGAGGAACAACAGCAGCACCGCCAGCCACAGCCAATAGCGGGGACGCCGCCACACCCGCGCCCTGACCATCGCCTAACCTTTCGGCCTCTCCCCGGCCCGTAGTCTGACCAGTTCTTCTTCCGGCTGCCACAGCGACCAATAACCACTGCCCAGCAGCATGATAGTGACCGTACCCACCAGCAACAGGCCGTTTTGCAAGTGCAGGCCGCCGGCCAGCATCGTCATCACCGTCGGGGCCAGCAATCCCAACGCTGCCAGCCGGCCCAGTACACCCAGAGCCAGCAGGCCGGCGGCGACCACCGCCAGCAGCCCCAGGGCGTCGGCGGTGAAGGTGGGCCAAGGCGAACCGGGCCAGAGCAGCAGGCTGCGCCGGGCGGCTGAGTCAAAGACAATCGGAAACAAATAAAACAGCGTCACCAGCACGACCCCGCCGCGCAGCAGCAGCGGCAGCCAACCGGCGCCATAGTGGCGGAACTTTTGCCTGGCGGCCAGATAGGCCGGTGAGGCCGGGTCGAGCCGGCCGCTGACCACCAGCCAGTCCCGCCCAAAGCTGGCCAGAATCGAGCCGCCAAAGATGATTCCGGCCAGGGTCGTCCCCGGCGGCGAAAATAAGGGCCACAACACCACGCTGATAAAGCCCATCTGGAAGCCGGCCAGCATGCGGCGGTTGCGGCTGGGCGGCAATTCGTAAACCGGTTGGCCGTGGCGCCTTCGCCGCCATAGGCCAAAGGCAAAGAGATAGCGCGACAATCCCACCAGCATGTACCAGGCCGGCAACTGCCCATACCAGACGGCCAACGCTACCGCCACCAGCAGCCCCAGGGCGTCAAACGCGCCATCCAGCATTTCGCCCAGCCGGGTGGCCTGGTTGGTGATCCGGGCCACGTAGCCATCCAGATAATCCAAAATAGCCAAGACCGTATATAATATGGCCGGCGCCCAGGCCAGCCAGCCATACATCGGCCGAGGTAAGAAGAGAAAGCCGGCCAGCAGCGCCAGGGCCAGGCCACGCAGCAAGGTGAGGGTATTGCCGGCCCCCAGAGCCGGCAGTAAGGTTGCCTCATCGGGGCGATGATTCTGATCGAGATTGCTCCGGCAGAGCCACAGGCCGTAGGCCATAACCGGCGCGGCTAACAGCGCCCATTGTTGGGCCAGGCGCTCCGGCCAACTCAGCCGCAGCAGTTGAAAGCTCAGCCAGAGTACGCCGGAATACAGCAGCACCACGCCCCACCAACGCCGGTACAAATTGGTTAAAGTCGATGGCTGATTTTGCATCTGGTGAAATATCAGTAAGCTATAATCATAATCCCCATGCGCATTAATTCTACCGGCAAAACCGGCCAGCTTAAAATTTTGCCCATTTATTTTCAGCATGAACAGGAGGAGGTCCCATGTATTCAGCTAAATTTTTGCTCATGATCGTTATCTCTATGTTCCTGGCCTTAATCGCGGCCCAATGCGGCCCGGCGGCGCCTCCGCAGACCGTGGTTGAAACCGTGATCGTTAGAGAAACGGTGGAGGTCGAAAAGATCGTTGAGGTGGAGAAAGAAGCTCCACCCCAGGTGACTATCACCCTGGCTTACAACCGTTTTCTGAACAGCTCGTTTGGCCCCGGCCCGGCGCCCATCGAGGCTATCAAAACCGCTGTAGCCGCGAAATATCCCCACATCGAGGTCCAACTGAACCTGATGCCCGATTCGATCAACCAGATGCACGATGCCCTGGCCGTCTGGATGACCGCCGCAGACCCCACAGTTGACCTCTACGGCATGGACACCCCCTGGGTGCTGGAATTTGGACAGGCCGGCTGGGCTGTGCCCCTGAATGAGCAACTGCCAGAACTGGACCAGAATTTCGTCGCCGCCGGCCTGGATATCTTCTCTTACCAGGGGCAGCGGTTGGGGGTGCCCTTTTGGGGCAGCAGCAGCGGCATCTTCTACCGCACCGACCTGCTGGCCGAGTACGGCTTTGAGCCGCCCCAAACTTTTGACGAGATGGTCAACATCATCAAGACTATCCAGGCCGACCGGCCCGAACTGACCGGCCTGGCCTGGCCCGGCGCCCGCGAGGAGTCGCTGGTGATGGTTTGGGCCAACTTCCTGTACGGTTTTGGCGGCCAATATTTTGACGAGGCCGGTAACTGCGCCTTCAACTCCCCGGAAGGGGTGGCCGCGGTTGAGTTTATGAGCCAGCTCATCGAAGATGGCGCCTCACCGCCCGAAACCACCGCCTGGCTGGCCCAGGAAGCCCAAAACCGCTTTGTTGAGGGCAACAGCATCTTCCTGTGGCACAATCACGACCTGGTGACCTGGCTGGATGACCCGACCCGGTCGGCTGTGGCCGGTAAGTGGGATTTTATGCCCAGTCCGGCCCAACCCGACGGCCGGCCAGTTAGCCTGACCGGCGGCTTTGCTTTTGCCATCAACCCGTACACCGATAACCCGGAGGAGGCCCGCCAGGTACTGGAGGTTATTGCCAGTGAAGAGGTCCAAAAAGCCTTTGCCATCGCCTGGGGACCGGTGCAGTATTACCAGGGTCTTTACGAGGATCCGGACGTATTGGCGGCCAATCAGAACGCCGACAAGGTGACGGTAGTGCTGCCTTACCTGCTGAGCCGGCCGCCCAGCCCCAACTACGCCGAGCTATCGAGCATTTTGCAGGAGGAGCTTCACTCGGTCCTGACCGGCCTGAAGCCGGCCCAGCAGGCTATGGACGACGCCTGCGCCCGCATCGAGCCGGTCAAGTAAAGTATGACCGCCGACGGCTGACCGCCGACCGCAGACCAGGGACCACTAACGGCGGTCGTTGGTCAGCGGTCCGCGGTCGTCGGTCAGATTATTACCGTGAGCTAAACATGAAACCCTCCTTGCGCGAGTCCCACCTGGCCTTGCTGTTCATCCTGCCGGCGGCCCTGGCGCTGCTCATTTTCAACTACTACCCCATCGGGCAGACCCTCATCTTCAGCCTGTTCCACCTGGACCATACCACCGACTGGCTGGACGCGCCCTTCGTTGGCCTGCAAAACTACGGCGAGGTTATGCGCAGCCAGCAGTTCTGGCGCTCCACCCGCTTTACTCTGGGCTTCACCGTGGTCTCGGTTTTTCTGGAGTTCTGGCTGGGCCTGGGGCTGGCGGTGCTGACCTTTTGGGTTACCCCGGCGCTGCGCGGTCCCTTGCGGGCAATCATCATCATCCCCTGGGCCATTCCCCAGGTCATCCAGGCGTCGATGTGGAAATGGCTGTTCAACGCCGACGTTGGTCTGATTGGCGATTTACTGGTGAGGCTGGGTCTGGTAGAGCGACCGCCTCTCTTCCTGGTCGATCCGGCGCTGGCGATGGCCAGCATTGTGCTGGCGTACGTCTGGAAGGGCGCGGCCATCACCGCCATTTTCCTGATGGGCGGGCTGGCCCTGGTGCCGCCAGATTTGCACGAGGCCGCCACCATCGACGGGGCCAATCCCTGGCGGCGCTTCTGGTCGATCACCTTTCCGCTAATTATGCCTACCGTGCTGGTGACCCTGCTCTTCCGCACCATGGACGCCCTGCGCATCTTTGATCTGGTGATCGGCCTGACCGGCGGCGGGCCGGGCGCCGCCACCGAAACGCTTAGCTCCTTTGCCTACAAATTCTACTTCAAATTTGTCCAGTTTGGGCAGGGGTCGGCTTATGCGTTGGTCACCTACGCCCTGGTGGTGCTGGTCAGTCTCTTTTACATTAACCGGGTGAAGGAGAGATTCCAATTTAGAAAGTAAAATCGTGGCTACCCAGCTATCCCACTAAAGGTATCTGGCGACCGCAGACCGCGGACCACCGACCGCCGCGATTCGCTAGGTATCCCGCCTTTTTTGGCAGTCAGCCTTCGGCGGTCGGCGGTGAGGTTTGCCTGGGTGATGGTTATGAAAAAACGGTACACGCATTTGCTCTTGTCGATTCTAGCAACAACGGTAGTGGCTATGTTTAGCCTGCTGCCGCTCTACTGGATGGTGGTGACCTCATTCAAGCCGCCCGGCAGCGAGTTCCGCCTGCCCATCGAGTACTGGCCGGCGAACTTCTCGCTGGAGAGCTACCGGGTGATTCTGGGGCCGGACTTCCGGGTGCAGCGGGCCATCCTTAACAGCCTGATCGTCTCTTCCACAGCGATGCTGGGCACGTTGCTGCTCGGCTCGCTGGCCGCGTACGCTATTGCCCGGCTGCGCTTCCGCTACAAAATCCGCTCGCTGGTGGCTATCCAGATGGCCGGGATGATCCCGCCCATCGTCGTCATTGCCCCCACCTTTGTGCTGATCCGGGCGCTGGACTTGTTAGGCACGCTGCCGGCGATGGTCCTGCCCAACCTGGCCTATGGCATCCCCCTGACCACCTGGCTGGTGGCCAGTTATTTTGCCAGCCTGCCCTTTGAATTGGAAGACGCCGCCCGAGTCGACGGGGCCGGGCCGCTGACGATCTTTTGGCGGATTATGCTGCCGCTGGCCGCGCCCGGCCTCTTCTCGGCCGGCGTGTTGGCTTTTTTAGGTTCGTGGGGCGAGTTCATGCTGGCCTTTACGGTGAGCCTGGGGCTGCCCCAGGTGCAGACCGTGCCGGTAGCCATCCTTAGCTACAGCCAGGCTTTTCAACTGCAATGGGGTTGGATCTCGGCCGGCACGGTGCTGTCGCTGATTCCGATCATTATGCTGGTGCTGGTTTTTCAAAAGTGGGTAATCAAAGGGCTAATTGCCGGCGCGGTGCAATAAATAGCAGGGGCGCAAGGCCTTGCACCCCTGCATAATAGACACTAGTTCTAACTATTGAGCCAGCTTCTCAATACTCCTGATAAATGGCGTGCCCCTGCTGCACCAGCAAGTCATTGATATTCACCCGGCTGCCATCATCCGCTTCCAGCCAGATTTCGGCCAGATAGCGGCCAAATTTCTCCTTGCGGTCTTTAATGGTCTGGATCAAGACCTTTTTACCTTCGATCTGGCCGCGCAGAAAGTCACGCGCTTGCAGTCCGGCCTCCCGTTCCGCACCCCGCAGCTCCGGGGCGTTGATCCGGTATAGCCGGATCTTCTCCCCCCGGATCCAGGTGCTCAAACCCAAATCAATGTCCACCGTACAGGTATCGCCATCATACACCGACTCGATTACAGCCTTGTAAAAATATAATTGATCAGCCATTTATCGTCTTCCTTTCCTACGGGTAGGCTACCCCAGATTATGCTGGTGCCGTATTCCTGGTAAAGGTACAGTTTTTGGGCTTGCCGGATTTGTTTGATTTCCGCCAGCATTTTCATCATTCATCACTCGGGAGATTATACCATGCTTTTTACCCTGCGTTCACTCAAGATGATTATGGCTTTCTTCCTCATTACTGACAAAATTTGTAGGGGTCAGAATGATATTGAACAGTTGGAGTCAAGGCTTTAGCCGGT
>CAYZHI010000140.1:0-8325 GCA_964477335.1 uncultured Caldilineaceae bacterium
GTCAGCATGTGCCAATCGGCCAGGGTGCTAAAACGATCACTCGGCTCGTTCATCGGCCCGAGTTGGACCCCCTGGACTTCCTGACTAATGCCATACGTATGAACCGGGTAGAAGAGGATGAGAGAGGGCACTTCTTGGGCAAAAAGTTCCTGGAACTTGAAGTAATAGTCGTTCCGTTGGCCTCTATTAGTAACGGCCCGGGCTGCTTCCAGTAGCATCGAGGCTTCGTCGTTGTTCCAACCGGCATAATTTTGCCCTCCCTCGACCTGCGACAGATGCCAGAGCGGATAAGGGTCCGGGTCGCCGGGTAGAAAAACCTGGGCCAGAGCAGCCTGGAAGTTGTGCTGAGTCAGTTGTTCAGCCAAACCGGCGCCCACCACTTCCACGGTGGCCAATACGCCGATTTGCCGCCACTGCTCCCGGACTATCTCGGCCACGGCGATTCGGTCTGGTTCATCGCCGCTCAACAGGTTAAAGGCCAGGCGTACCCCATCTTTTTCCCGAATACCGTCGCCGTCGTTATCTATCCAGCCGGCTTGCTCCAGCAGGGCTTTGGCCTGTTCCGGGTCATACTTGGTTGGGGGAACTGCGGCGTTGTAAGCCCAGTTCCAGGGTCGAATGGGGCCGTTGGCCACCAGCCCCTGCCCATTCAAAGCCTGGTCGATGATGGCCTGGCGGTCCAGCGCCTGCAACAGCGCCTGCCGCACCTCGACCTCCTGGAAAAACGGTGAACCCTGGGCATCCTGCAAATTGAGGTAGATGATCTCGTAGCCCGACAGTCGCGCCGTGTATAGATTGAGCGATTCAATATCCCGGACAGTGGGAATGAGTTGCGGGGGGATATAACCGATACCCAGGACCTCGCCATTTTGGTAGGCAGTAATGGTTTCCTGGTAACTGGGATAAAAACGCAGTTCCAATTGGGCCAGGCGAGGTTTGGGACCGGTAAAGTAGGGATTGACGGTCAACCGGGCGAATTCAGCGTTAACCTCGGCCAGCATAAACGGGCCGGTCCCGATGGGCTGGAGATTAAAAGGGTGGTTCAGCAAATCCCGAGCCGGCATATCCTTCAGCAGATGCTCCGGCAAGATGCCTATCGTGGTGAAATCGGCAAAGGAAGGGTTTGGCTCCGGCAGCGTGAAGCGCACGGTAAAATCATCCAGTTTCTCAACAGTAACTGTCTGCCACAAACTATGCAGATATGGTACGCCGGGAAACTCAGGGTCTTGCATCAAACTGATGGTAAACAAAACATCTGCCGCGGTAAAAGGCCGGCCATCCTGCCAGCGCACGTCTTGCCTGAGTTTGAACACATAAACCAGTCCATCGTCGCTGATAAGCCAGCTTTTAGCCAGGTCAGGCTGCAAATCCCCTTGGCCGTTGGAGCGGGTTAAGCCGTTGAAAATGAGCGCGGTCAAATCCTGGTCTACCTGGTTGTATTGGGCCAGCAAGGGGTTAATGAATTGCGGCCTTCCGGCAACGGCCTCGCTGTAAATGCCGCCGGTGTCGGGCACAGTCACAGTCGTGCGGGAAAACGAGAGAAAGCCCAAAAAAGCCAGGGTCATAGCGATGCCGGTGGCGGCGATGATAGCTTGCCAGCGAATATGACGTCCCAAAATTGCATCCTTGTCAACAATTAAAATGCACAACAGGATGGGGCTGTTGTGCATTGAGTTGGTTTTTTGGACACTGCCGTGATATCAGGGCGGCGGCGATGCCTACCCCTGACCAGCACTCCCCACGGTTGAGAATTCCAGGCTCAGCTGGCAACAACGACCGAAATCAATGAAATAAAGAAGAAGAACAGTGATAAACCAATAGTCGATTGGTATAACGTTTTTTCAACGCCGCGACGGGTGCGGTAAATCCCGCCATCGCCGCCAAAGATGCCGCCCAGGCCGGCCCCTTTGGCCTGTAACAGCACCAGGGCTATAATCGCAATTGAAACGATGATCTGGATAATTTGTAGCGCGACTTCCAAAGTTGAACTCCTCTTTCGTAACTATGATTTGGTTGGTTGCTTCTTAAACACAAAGAGTAATTATAGAAGAGAGTGGGCAATTCAACAAAATCGTTTTATTTGTCTGGCTGCCGTTCTTGAGAAACAGCGACCCTTTGTGATATAATTTTTCCCAAATATCAAGCTGGCAGAGGTGACTCAATGGCCGATACTATCGATAACGCTATGCCCTGGCTAAGTGAAAATAGCGATAAAAACAAGAGCAAAGCCAAAAGTTCAGCTACTACGGCTGGCGGCAGCCGCGAAACGCGCTGGGTGGTAATTGGCGCCAATCTTAACCCCGGTGAGGCAATGATCATTAAGGGGCGCCTGGAAAGTGAAGAGATTCCGGCGGTAGTCCAGCAAGAGGCCATTGGCTCGGTGATGGGCTTGACCGTTGGACCGCTTGGTTCGGCCAAAATCCTGGTGCCTGAACCGTTGGCCGAGCGAGCGCAGGCCATCCTGGCTGAAACCTATGAGGTCGATGAAATCGACGAGCACACTGATGAGGCTGAAAACTGAATTGCTGCTTTATTGGCTCGCAACAGTGCCCCTCTTAGCCTATTGACAAAGCCCCACTTTCTGTTACGATTGAGAAAAACTTATCGTGGAAAAAATGCTGGCAACGAGGTCAGCCGATGAGTTTCGACGCCAACATCACTACACTTCTGGAAACAGGTATTGCTGCCGCCAAAGCCGGTCAACAAGACGAGGCTCGCCATTTGCTGCTGCAGGTGGTTGAGCAAGATGAAGCGAATGTGTTGGGCTGGTTGTGGCTGTGCGGCTTGATGGACGATATCGACGAGCGCCAGATTTGTCTGGAAAACGTGTTGGCCCTCGAGCCGGATAATGAGACGGCTCGAAGGGGACTGGCCCGCTTGCGGCAGCAACAACACCCCGTTTCACCTGCTCCCCCGCCCCAGCCGTCTGCACCTCGTCGCAGTAGTTCTGCCCCAGCCCCCCAAAAAGGCGCGGCGACGACCTATGCCAGAGCCAGTTCCACCCACCGGCCGCGCTATAAGCGATTGGGCTCCGTCGCGGTTGCGGCTGCAACTCCACTCAGCCAAATAACTGAACCGGAGCCGCCGGCCGATCCATTGGAAAACGAATATGGCTGCCCCTATTGCCTGGCCCCAACCCAGCCCAACGATTCCACCTGCCCTCGCTGTTACAAGAGTCTGTGGCTGCGTATGCCGCGTCGCCCCAAGCCGTCCACTCTGTTCACAATTCTGTTTTGGCTGCAAATTCTCAATACAGTCCAATATTTTGTGGGTGTCGTGCTGCTCATTGTGAGTATGACCAGCTTAATGATGAACGCCGCGGCAATCAGTCAAATGGAAGGCATGGCAGGGGTTGATGTGACCATCGCGGCGGCTCTGCCTTTTATCCTGTTTATGACCATCCCGATTGGTTTATATAACGTTGCCCTGGTGTTCGGCCTGTACAAACGTTGGCAGCCGGTTTATTACCTGTATCTGCTCAATTCGGTGTTGACGCTGGGGGGCGCCGCGGCTCTTCTGTTTTTGATGGGTTGGGGCGCCCTGGTCTGCGGCGCGCCCCTGGCTTTGTTTGGCATGGCCCAATTCTTCTTGATTCTCAACCTGGGCGAAGATTTCACCTTTGATAAATACCGTATTTTGCTGCGGGCCGACCGCGATCTGAAGACCGGCCAGGATTTTATCAACCGCGCCCACCGCTACGGCGACCGCAAAATGTGGGGTATGGCCGCGCTCCATTTTCGCCGAGCCGGCTACCTGCTGGTCAACAACCTCGACTGCCGGCTGGGACTTGTCGTCGCCCTGATCAACATCAAACAATACGACCTGGCGGCCAAATCGCTGGCCGACGCTAAGCTCATCAACGCCGCCGATCCCAGAATTGAAAAACTTGAGGCGGTGCTGGCCAGGTCGCGCCCCGGTTGACCCGCCGCGCCCGGCCAAAGTTTTATCTGCCTAAAATTCTGGCCCCACCCGAATTTGGCGGGCGGCTACCCCTCTGGTATGATATGCCCATTCCACCCGACCCGTGGCCATCGCCACCTTGCCTGGGCTGACCTTGTCTAGACCATTCACTGTGAC
Source organism: uncultured Caldilineaceae bacterium (assembly GCA_964477335.1). Lineage (GTDB taxonomy): Bacteria > Chloroflexota > Anaerolineae > 4572-78 > J111 > CAYNLK01. Next base: position 4,078 of record CAYZHI010000140.1, read on the forward strand.
CTTCCGCAATTGACGACCTACCTCGGCGAATTGGCCGCGCTGATTACGGCCCTGTGCTGGTCGTTCACCTCGATCTTCTTTACCCTGGCCGGGCGGCGGGTTGGTTCGGTCACCGTCAACCGTTTGCGGTTGATTATGGCGACTATCTTTTTGACCATTACCCATTGGCTCCTGGCCACTCCCCTTCCCTTCAAGGCCGCGCCGGAGCGCTGGTTCTGGTTGGGGCTGTCGGGCATTGTTGGGCTGGTTTTGGGCGATGCTTTTCTCTTTCAAGCTTACGTCTGGATTGGACCCCGGTTAGGCATGCTGATGATGAGTTCTGTACCGGTGATTAGCACCCTGTTGGCCTGGATTTTTTTGGGCGAAACCCTGGCCATTAACCAGATTGCCGGCGTTCTGTTGACGGTGGGGGGGATTGCCTGGGTAGTTTTAGAGCGTACCGGCGGTCGCGGCCGGCCGGCTGAGAATCCTAACTACCTATGGGGTATCCTGTTCGGCCTGGGGGCGGCTGGCGGCCAGGCCCTGGGTTTGATTCTGGCCAAAAAAGGGCTGGGCGGCGATTTTCCGGCGCTGTCTGGTAATTTCATCCGGATGTTAACGGCGCTGATGGTGATGTGGGGCTTTACTTTCATCCGGGGTCAGGTTGGCCCCACCTTTCGGCGCTTAAGCAGCCAGCCCCAGGCTACCCTGACCATTATGGGGGGAGCCTTGACCGGACCCTTTCTCGGCGTCTGGATGTCGCTGGTGGCGATTCAACTGACCCAGATTGGCATTGCCAGCACCCTGATGGCCCTGCCGCCAATCTTTATGCTGCCCATTGGCCGCTATGTTTTCAAGGAACGGATCAGTAGGCGAGCCATTATCGGCACGCTGCTGGCTGTAATGGGCGTGGCGTTGTTATTTGTGATGTGATATTTTCTTGACCAACTTTGGCCATTTGTCGATCAGACAATTGCCCGAGTCGCCCAATCTCTTCATCTCCAATCTCTACTCTATAAGGAGTGTTCATGAGCGGTCCGCACGCCACCGATAATGAAATTGTCTTTCGGCAGTCGGCGGTCAGCCGTCGGCGGTCTATTTTCGAGGAGTAGTCCAATGCCCCAAGTTATCATTCAAGTTGATGCTTTTACCGATCAGCCCTTTGCCGGCAATCCGGCGGCGGTGTGTGTTTTGGCCCAGCCGGCTGCCGAGGCGTGGATGCAGCAGGTGGCCCGGGAAATGAACCTGTCGGAAACGGCCTTTTTGCATCCGCAAGCCGATGGCTTTAACCTGCGCTGGTTCACCCCGGCTACTGAGGTCGATTTGTGCGGTCACGCCACGCTGGCTAGCGCCCACGTGCTGTGGGAAACGGGCCAACTCCCGCGCGACGCTCCGGCCCGCTTTTTTACCAAAAGCGGCCTGTTGACCGCTCGTCGCCAGGGTCATTGGATCGAACTCGATTTTCCGGCCGAGCCGGCGTCGCCGGTGGAACCACCGGCTGCCCTGATCGACGCTCTGGGCCTTAATCCCATTTACGTTGGCCAAAATCGGCTGGATTATCTGGTGCAGGTGGACTCTGAAGAGACGGTGAGCAATCTCCAGCCCGATCTAAATCTGTTGCGGTCGATTCCCCACCGGGGACTGATTGTCACCGCTCCGGCCAGCCGCCCTGGCTTTGATTTTGTTTCCCGCTTTTTTGCCCCCCGGGTTGGTATTGCCGAAGATCCGGTCACCGGCTCGGCTCATTGCTGTTTGGGGCCATTTTGGCAGGCGCGGCTGCACAAAAACGAATTGTTGGCCTACCAGGCTTCGGCCAGAGGCGGCGTGATACGCGTTCGCCCCACCGGTGAGCGGGTCTACCTGGGCGGGCAGGCCGTCACCGTGATGCGAGGCGAGTTGTTATGAAAATTCTGATCCTGGGCAGCGGTTTGATGGGTCCGGCTGCCGCCTATCATGCGGCTACCGACCCGGCCGTCGCCCAGGTGGTGCTGGCCGATTGGGATCAACAGCAGTTGGAACGCGCTCTGAAAAAGTTTGTCGGTACGGCGCAGGGCCGCAAGCTGAGCGTGGTAAAGCTTGATTTGCACAACCAGGCTGCCGCCGTAGAATTGATCGCCAAATTCGATGCGGTCGTCTACAGAACAGGCATCGGGTGGGTTGGATTGGCGGCTCTTTCCTGGCGAGTCACTACCCGGCTGGGGCGGGTGGGGCCGGCCGCAAGGTCGATTGTTCGACTGATGGGGAGAGGTCGGGTTGGCGGGAGCGGCTGATAGACAGGTTGAACCGCCTGACTGTGGTAGAGTTGATTGAGCAAGCGTCCAAAGAGATAGGCCGGCAACATCCCAACCACTATCCCCACAACCAGCGGCCACATCAGAATCAGGTTGAGATCGAGCCAGATCAAACTCAATAGCCAGATGGCCAATCCGGCAGCGATTATTTTCAGCAGACGTTTCACAGCCTGGTTCCCTCACTTTCTGAATTAATTGTATCATACTGCCCCGGCTGTTACATCGGCCTGCAAGCTGATTCTGGCCTATACTCTCGGCTGATTTTTGACAGTTGGGGCTTGGCTAAATGTCGCATTTAATTGATCTGCCGATTGGCATAGGTGATGGAGATCTTTGATGCAAGCTGAGAAAATTACCCAATCCACCATGGGGGCGCTAGAATTGCAAAGCTATGACGGCTGGCGCACCGCTCTCCACCTGGTTGAAAAACCGGTGCCCCGGCCAGCACAGGGGCAGGTATTGGTTAAAATAGCCGCCTCGCCGATCAATCCGGCCGATCTGGCCTTTATGCGCGGCCGGTACGGCGTCCGCCGCTCCTTGCCCACCGTACCCGGCTGGGAAGGCAGCGGCACAGTGATCGCGTCTGGGGGTGGTCTGCTGGGCCGGCTGTTGCTTGGGCGGCGAGTAGCCTGCGCCGCCATCGAGGGCGGCGATGGCGCCTGGGCTGAATATATGGTCACTGCGGCCCATCGTTGCATGCCATTGCGCCGAAACGTCACCGATCAGCAGGGGGCGATGATGCTGATCAATCCGCTTAGCGCCTGGGCCATGATCGACCTGGCCAGGCGGGGGGGCCACCGGGCCATCGTCCACACTGCTGCGGCCGGGGCTTTGGGCCGGATGTTGTATCGATTGGGGCAAGGCTTTGGCCTGCAACTGGTTAATATCGTGCGCCGCCAGGAGCAGGTGGAGCTACTGCATGCGTTGGGCGCTGAACATGTCCTCTGTAGCGACCAGGCTGATTTTGATGAACATTTGAAGGAGCTGTGTCAGCAGTTGAATGTAACCCTGGCCCTTGATGCGGTTGCCGGCGAGATGACCGGGCGGCTGCTCCAAGCCTTACCTCGCCGGGCCGAGGTTATGGTCTATGGCTCACTCTCGAATACGGCTTGCCAGATCAACGCCGGCCAGCTCATTTTCAAACAGCAACGCGTGCGCGGTTTTTGGGTAAACCAGTGGCGGCCGCCCCTGGGAGTAGTAGGCCGGCTGTATGTCGGCTGGCAAATCCAGCAGCGGCTGGCCGATGAACTACACACCGAGGTGCAGGCTCAATTGCCGTTGGCTCAGGCAATCGAGGGGCTGCACCAGTATGTGGGGGGGATGACCCAGGGCAAGGTTTTGTTAATGCCTGCCGAGTCACTGGTTCGATAGTTCCTGGTCAGAGTTTTCGCCGTTGGCCGGCAGGGTGACAACCGTGGTTGGCGGGATTAGCTGGCGGTTGATCTCCTCCGGCGCAATGACAGTTGGGGTGATAATGTTCTGACCGGCTTCCAGGCCGCTCGCGTTGGCCAGCACCTGGACCAATTCCGGGTCGGCCTCAATTTCATTGAGGGTTGGTAGCGGTCCATTGAGAATAACGGTTACTGTCGGCGGGGTGATTGTGATTGAATTATCAGATGTGGCGCCAATCAATTTTACCCGCCGGTTAACCGACAGATTGCCCTGACGCGGCGCTACCCTGATTCTGACCGTGACCGTGTTAGCGGCGCTCCCGTTGCTGTCGATTGCCTGTACGGTGGGTGGCAAATCAAGTGGTACGGGCAAGGTGATATCACCGGCGGTATTTGTCACATCAACCGGTAAAGTGTCAACAAAACCGCCAACCTGCTCCAGTTGTTCAGGATTGGCTTGCAGGGTGACACTGGCCGGAGTCACCTCAATATCCCTGATCCAGTAACCCGGCGCGGGTGCGCCCTGGGTTACCACCCGTATCCCAACGTCGCGGGCGTTAAGTCGCCGCCGGAAATTGACGGTGACC
>CAYZHI010000141.1:0-8314 GCA_964477335.1 uncultured Caldilineaceae bacterium
CGTTCATGGCATCTTTGAGGGTGACGACGGCGAACGAATAGGGATACTTCTGATACGGTCCAAACACCGGCACCCGGTCCGGCGTCTGCAGCGTGGCTGTGGCCAGGACCCGTTTAATCCGCTCGTCATAAAGTTCTTGCGGTGATTTCTCAGTCATCGTTAGTTCCCTCCTGTCCAGGATTTGGCAAGCTTGACTGCGGCCGTTGCATCTGGTCCGTAAGCATCGGCCCCAATATACTGGGCAGCGCCATCGTCCATAATTGCGCCGCCGATCATAATCTTGACGCGGTCACGCAAGCCGGCTTCCTTGATGGCTTCCACGGTGACGCGCATCTGGTCAAAGGCCAGGGTCAGGAAACCGCTCAGGCCGACCACGTCGGGCTTGACATCCCGGATGGCCTGGACAAACTTCTGCGCTGCAACATCAACCCCCAGGTCGTGGACCTCGAAGTTGTTGACGTCGAGCATAAAGGTGACCATATCTTTACCCAGGTCATGGATATCCCCGGCCACCGTACCAATGACCACCTTACCCTGCGTTTGACCTGCATCGGCCTGCCCTTTCAATTTGGGCTTCACCAACTCACCAATTGCTTTCAGCATATCGCCAGCGATGATTAACTCCGGCAGGAAATACTCTTTTTGGTCATAACGGTCGCCAACAATCGCCATAGCCTCGCGGCAGGCGTCTAAAGCTAACTGCGGATCCGCACCGGCGTCGAGCAGTTCCTGAGCCAGTTTTAAAGCTTCCTCTTCCCGCATATTGGCGATAGCATCAACTAGTTTTTCTTTCATTACATAACTCCCTTTCCATATTGAAACTATTTAAGAGTGTAGACACCCAAACAATATCACGTGTGGTTAAGTGCCGCTACTTTGTCAGCACAATTATTGATCCGCTTCACTCACCTCCTTTATGCTCAATGCAATTGGACGTTCACCCGCATGCGCGCCTCTGCAACTGAAATAGATCACACCCGAATAAAAAAGGGTGATTGAAGTCGGTAAACTCCAATCACCCCTCTACCGCGGAGAATATGATTGAATCTGGCGTAAGGCAGGTATTCTGGCTTATTAGCAGCCCACCCCAACAGCCTGTCGTTGATCGGTAGCAACACTGCTAAATCACAGTTGCGGGACAGCGCCGGACTGGCCCCAACAAGGGCGTCACCGGCTTCCCCTTTCAACCCGGTTTTCCAACCCGGTCTCCTTACTCAATTATTTTATTTTACGCTACAATACACCAAAAGTTCTATTGAGTCTTTTAAAATTTTATACCGGTAAATATTAGACAAACCGTTGATGGCTTATGTCCAGAACAGGAACGAAAAGAGACCGGCACTTTGCACGAATAATGAAGCACAGTCTCTAAAGACAAACGTTTAGCTGGAATGTTTAAGCGCCGGTCGTTTGTACTTAAGGCCAGCCTCAAACCGGCGCTTGTTCTACCACCTCCAGATTTTCGGCCTGGCCGGTGGTATAAAGACGGGCGCCGGTGGCTGCATCAAAGATGTGCAGGCGAGTAGCTTCCAACGTCAACCAGACATGGCGTCTCTCCTCCAGCCGCTGGGTGGGTGGAACCACGGCCTTGATTAGATCAGGGCCTAACTGCAAGTCAACGATGGTTTCAGCGCCCAAAGGCTCAATCACCGAAACCTGAGCCGGGATGGCCCCCGGTCCCGGCGAAGCGCGGAAGACCTGCACGTCTTCGGGACGCACCCCCACCAACAGCGGGTCAAGGCCATTGCCTAGCCTGGCCAAAGCGACGCGTAGGGGGTGGCTTGCGCCAGCGGCCCGGAGGGTAAAGGCAGGGTGAACCAGCGCCAAGTCGCCATTATGCTGCCGGACTTCAATCGGGATGAAGTTGGTCGGTGGACTGCCAATAACCGTCGCCACAAAGCGGTTGGCCGGCAGGTTATAGACCACGTCGGGCGTAGCGCACTGTTGGAGGACGCCGTGATCCAAAACAGCGATACGGTCGGCCATAGACATGGCCTCGACCTGGTCATGGGTCACGTAGACGAGGGTCTGGCCCAGCTCGGCCTGAAGCCGCTTCAACTCCACCCGCATCTCCAGGCGGAGAAGGGCGTCCAAATTGGCCAGGGGTTCGTCCAGCAGGTAGGCGCGCGGCTGGCGGACGATGGCTCGACCCAGGGCCACGCGCTGGCGCTCACCGCCGCTCAATTTGGCCGGTTTACGTTGCAGCAGGTGGTCAATATATAATTTTTTGGCCACCATCGTTACTTGCTGCTGAATAGTCTCTTTCGGTACTTTGCGTTCCCGAAGCGGGTAAGCAATATTGTTGAATACTGTCTTGTCTGGGTAAAGGGCCAGGTTTTGGAAAACCATGGCGATATCGCGGCGGCCAGGATGAACCTCGTTCACCGGCTCACTGTCGATGTAGACCGTACCCTCGTCGGGACGTTCCAGGCCAACGAACAGACGCAGCATGGTGGTCTTGCCCGCGCCGGGAGGCCCCAACACACAGAAGAATTCACCGTCGTGAATGTCCAGGTCTAATCCCTTAATTGCCTCGACCCGCCCAAACCGTTTGGTAACATTTTCCAGTCTCAGATTTGCCACACCAATCCTCCAGGCCAACCGGCAGCTAGCGGATGACCTCCTGCGAGCTGCCATCGAAGATATGCATGAATTCCAAATCAAGGGCGACCCACTGCGGCTCACCGAGGCGGGGGCGGTAATCCGCCGGCGCGATGACCTGAATCAGGTCTCGGCCCACGTGCATGTGGACGATAGTCTTGGACCCCAATGGCTCGATAGCATAGACGCGGCCTTGCCACAGGGTGGCGGGGGTAGGCTGCGGATAGACGTGCATATGCTCGGGCCGGATACCCAGGATGAGTTCGGCGCCGCCCGTCCGCTGGTTCAGTAATTGGCGTCGCCGGTTGTCTACAGGTACGCGCCCATCTCCTTCTTTCTGGGCCAGGAAGCTTTGACCATTCTCCGTCTGATATGTACACGGTAAAAAATTCATATTCGGGCTGCCGATGAAGCGAGCGACAAAGGTGTTACAGGGCTGGTTATAGACTTCGTCCGGCGTCCCCCACTGGTAGAGCTGGCCGCAATACATCACTGCAATCTTATCGGCCATGCTCATGGCTTCGATCTGGTCGTGGGTAACGTAGATCATCGTTTGCTTGACTTCGCGCTGAATGCGCTTGAGCTCGCCGCGCATGTAAGCCCGAAATGAGGCGTCTAGATTGCTGAAGGGTTCGTCCAGCAGGAAGATACGGGGATTGGTGATCATACTCCGGCCCAGGGCCACCTTTTGCATATCATTGACGCTCAACCGCCCGGCATTCAAATCCAGCATGTGGCCGATCTGTAACAACTCGGCCACCTTCCTGACCTCGCGCCCTAACTCCACCTCCGGGCAGCCACGTACCTTTAGACCAAAGCCCAAATTCTCGTAGACCGACATGTGGGTAAAAATGGCGTAATTCTGAAAAACGAAACCAATCCCACGCTTGCCCGGCGGTGTATCGGTTATGCGGCGTGCGTCAAAATAGATATCGCCCGAGGTGGGGAGTTCCAGCCCGGCGATCATGTTCATCGTCGTCGTCTTACCGCAGCCGGACGGCCCCAACAGGGCGGCGAATTGGCCGTCGGCAATCTCCAGATCCAGGCTATCCACAGCCGTCAGATCTCCAAATTGTTTGCTTAACTTTTCAAGGCGAATACTGGCCATAATTTTTGGCTACCTCTATTTTTTGATCGCGCCGAAGGTTAAGCCGCGCACCAGATAACGCTGGATCAACAGGCCAAAAATGATCGGCGGGATCACGGCCAGCAGGCCGAGAGCGGCCTTGGGGCCATGCTGCGCCCCAATCTCGGACGAGACCAGCGTATTCAGAAAGACGGGAATGGTCGGCCAATAGCGGTTGGTTAGCAACAGCGCTACCAGAAAATCGCTCCAATTTAGAATGAAGACGAAGAGGGCCGTGCTAGCCAACCCGCCCTTGGCCAACGGCAGAACCACTTTGAAGAAAGCGCCCCAGTTGGAGGAGCCGTCTACAATGGCCGCCTCGTCTAGCTCGCGTGGCACATCATCAAAGAAACTCTTCATCAACCAGACGACGAAGGGGAAGGTCACCACCCCATAGACAATGGCCAGACCGTACCAGGTATCTACCAGCCGAAAGGCCGACCACATAATCATTACCGGGATCAGAATAGCCATCGGGGGGAACATGCGCAATTGCAGGATAGAGAAGGCCAGGCTACCCGCCGGGCCTCTGTAGTAGCGGGCCAGCACCCGGCCGATGATTTGGTCCACCACGATGCCCAGGAGGGTAAAAGAGACAATGCCGTACCAGGTACCCAGAATGCCCAGCCACGCCCACAGGACCATGAATGGCAACAACACAGCCACTAACAAAGCCAGCCGGCCCAGAGCGATATACCACGGCAAGTCCCCGGTGTCTACCGTGAAGCGCGATAGACCGTAAGCCGCCAGGGTGCCCAGCAACATAGCCAATAGCGTGGCGCTGATCGAGACAATGAAACTGCTGCGGATGGACGGCAAGGCCGAACTCTGGTTGGCCCGGAAGAACTGGCCGCGGTACTCGGTCAGCACCGTATCAAAGTTCTCCATAGTTGGGTTCTTGGGTACCCAGTAAATTGTGCCGGCGGCAGTAGACCATTCAGCCTTGGGCTTGAAGGCCATCGTCACCATCCAATAGGTGGGCAAGGTAAACAGCCCGACCACGATGATTACCAACATATAGCGCAATACGGATTGCCAGATTTTGGGCTTCGACATAAACCTCACTCCAACGGGTTCGCCTCGGGCTGGCCCAACTACTCTGTTTGGGTCGTTTGCAACGGGCGCAAGGCGTAGGAAGCGATGATTGTCATAATCACTAAGATGGTCATCGCCGCTGCGGCGGCGTACGACCAACGGACCTGCTGAAAGGCCACTTTGTACATATAGATCGATATGGTCTCCGTAGCCTGAGCCGGCCCGCCGGTCGTCATCAGGTAGACCATATCAAAGATTTTTACGGCTTCCATCCCGCGGATCACCAGGGCGATGATGATAATTGGCTTCAACATCGGGAACATCAGGTAACGGAACTTCTGCCAAAAGTTGGCGCCAAGCATTGTAGCGGCGCGCATCTGGTCCTCAGGCAACCCCATCAAGCCAGACAACATAATGAGGAACATCAGGGGCGTCCACTGCCAGACCTCGGCGATGATCACGGCGATCATTGCCGTAAATTCGGATGAGAGCCAGATCACGCTGAACGGCCGTCCAATCAGCAGCGACACGATGGCGTTGAGCGGGCCGTTAGACTGGAAGAATAACCAGAATACATAGCCGGCGACGGCAGGCACGATCATCATGGGTACCAGCAGCAAGGCGTAGAAGATACGCTTACCGGGGAACTGCTCCATAAACAGGAAGGCCAATCCCAACCCCAACAGGAACTCTAGCGGCACAGCGATGCCGACAATCAAAAAAGTGCGGCCCAGCGACCACCAGAAGGCGGCATCCCGAAAGACCTCAACGTAATTATAACCCCAATCCCAGAAACGATAGGCTTCCGTCCAGTCGCCGCCGCGGGTGGGAGTCCAGGAAGTCATACTGATATAGACTTCAGCCAGCAGCGGAAAAACCATAATGAGTAACAGGGCGAGTTGAGCCGGCAGGATCAGAGATGAGGCAAAGGTGCGCGTATCGCTCATATCCAAGTACCTGCGCCAGCGGGCCTGGCTTGCCACGCCGGTTTCGACCTTTTGGGAGATGGAGGTAGTGACATTGCTTGACATGAATTAGCTGGCTCCTTCGCAAATACCCCCGCCCCAACCCCTCCCCCGAATTGGGATAGGGGTTAGGGGAGGGGGTCGAAGATTTGCATTCTCGCTGGTATGCCGTTACATTCCTTAAATATTTCTATCCCCACTTACCCCTGCTGGATCGTGGGCGTGTCGACCACGGTCGAGTAGGCGGCAACCTGCGCGGCAATCACCTCGATCTGCTTGTCACGGCCGAGCCGATCCGTGATCTTTTCCCATTCGGCGGCGGCATCGGCCATAGCCTGTTCCGCCGTCTTCTGGCCGGCGATCACCGCCTGAACGTTGTTGTCCAGCGCCGTCTCGTACTCGCTGGCGCCATTGAGGTTGAGCGGCGGTACCGAGTGTTCAATCGAGGAGACCATCGTCGGCACGTGGTATTCGTGGTAACTTCCCACCACTACCGGGTCCTCAAAATCTGAAATCTGGAACGGGTCGTAGTAGCCGGCCGGGTTACCAACCATGAAGGTGAACATGGAGGGGGAGTCCGCCCATTGCAGGAACAGGTAAGCCGCTTCGGGATACTGGGTTTGGGTGGAAACGGCCAGGGTGATGTTGGGCCACCAGACGGTGCGGCGGATCAGCTTACCGTCGATGATCCGGCCAGGAGCGAGACCGGTGGCTAACTTGCCCACAATCTGGCTGTCCTTATTACCGGGGTTGTCCAGGAATTTGGGCATGTTGGGGAAAGCGCAGGTAATGGCCGTGCCGCCGGCGGCCATGTTGGCATATTGCTCCGGCCAGCCCCAACTCACCGCGTCCTTGGATTTGTACTTCATCGTATCGGCATATTCCTGAGTGGCCTTGATGCCGGCCTCGGAATTGATCAGGGCGTTGCCGGTTTTGGGATCGAAGTACATCTGAGCCGGGTTGGCGAAACAGGCGTAGCGCTGCACCCAGTTGGTCAGGCCCCAGACCGGGTTGCGAATATCGGTGCAGCCGAGCAGGTTCTGGTCGGGGCGGGTGAAGAACTCGGCCAACTGGTCGAGCTGCTCCCAGGTTTCCGGCCACTGCAAATCCCACCCATATTTGGCCTTGAAGTCTTTCTGATTCTGGGCATCTTCAAACAGGTCTTTACGATAGTTCCAGCTCTGGTAATCGCCGTCGAAGGAGACGCAGACGTACTTGCCGCCGTATTTGGCATAACTCTCGACCGTGAGCTGGCCGCCGACGTAGTATTTCTCCCATTCCGGCTTATATTGGGCAACGAAATCATCCAAAACCAAAAATGCGCCGGCTTCGGCCAGCGTGCCCCGGTTGTTACCCCAGAACGAATAAATATCGTATTGGCCGGCCTTGGTCGTGGTATCCTGGATGATTTTCTGGAACTGTTCATTCTCATTGACGCCCACAATATCAAGCTTGATCCCGGTTTCCTCTTCAAAAACCTGCTGGGCGGTTGGCGCCCCCTCGGGGAAGGGGACATTCCAGTGACCAACCGCGCCGCTGGGATGCATAACGGTCAATTGCGCCGGCTTCTTGTCGGCGGGCAACGCCTTGAGCGCTTCGATGGCCCGCCCGGCCGGATCATCAGGACCATACTGGTAACGCTCAGCGCCGTCAAAGCCGGTTGGACCGCCAATTTTGCCGGCGGCCAGCCCGGCCTTAGCCGGTGTGACTACCGCCGGAGCTGAGGTAGCGGCAGGTTCTGTCGCCGGAGCCGCCGGGGTGGTTTGCACGATTGGAGCGCATCCGGCCGCGACCAGGCCTGCCCCGACCACGCCGGAAACCTGTAAAAATTCACGTCTCGAGAGCTTACGCGCAGGTATTCTCCCTGCTGCGTTCTTATTGTCCTCCATCATAAATTCTCCTAATTTTTGCTCAAAGGTCTGGTAATTGCCATTTGAAACCGTTTTTGTGCCGTTGCGGATATTACTGGAGACGGCTACTGAGTCAGATTTGCTGTCCCTCAACACCTCCTTTCACCGTCCTGTACCTGCCGGTAATTACGCTACACAAGCCGTTGCCGCCGGGCGATTGGTTGGAGAGTACTGCAAATTTCGCCCAGATGAACAGGCGCTCTTGGATCAGGAAATTTATAGCCGGGGTAGCATGAGTGAATCGGCTCGGCGCCCAACTTGACGCGGGCTACGGCGACGATGGGGACTGGCTCTTCGAGGGAAAAACGGCCAGTTGCCTGGCCTGGTCGGGCGTTCGAGAGAAGCTGCCAACATCGCCAGCGACGATCAACACACGATCGATAAGGTGGCCTTAAACCAGCTCACTGGCCTCAACCACAACTTCGATTGCCGGTTGTGTCTGCGAACGCGTCTTGATGAGAAAGCAGCCGGTGTTCACCGAGTGAACCCAGCATGTAACTTGAATTTTAAGATCGAAACGGGATGAGTTCAATCCTTTTTCGGCCATCTTTCGGCCATGTTTCGGCCATTTGGATTGAGTTACACCCCATGCTATAATCCGGCCCACAATGGGGTTTAGGAACAATACTTTTCAAATAAGCGATTGAAATCGCTTCTTCAGGGCCAAAGCCAGCCGT
>CAYZHI010000142.1:0-8301 GCA_964477335.1 uncultured Caldilineaceae bacterium
ATCAGGCCCTCTGGAATACAGCGCAAGGTCGTTTCCTTCATTTTACGTTGATGGCGCCGGTGCAATCCCGTTTGGCCTTGCACGTGGAACCGATTTTGCTCCTGTTCGTCCCGCTGTATTGGCTCAATCTGGGCCGGCCGGAGACATTACTAATGATTCAGGCTGCAATCGTCGCTGTCGGGGCGTGGCCGGTGTATCAATTATCAATTATCAATTTTCAATTATCAAAAACTTTCCGGCTCAGCCCTCCCTCCTTCCTCTTTTCTCCTACCCCCTTTATCCTGCTGATTTTTCCGCTGGTCTACCTGCTCTGGCCCACCCTCGAGGCTGCGGTGTTGTATGACTTTCACGCCGTTACTCTGGCGCCCACGTTCTTGCTGTTTGCTTTTTGGGCGCTGGTGCGGCAAAAGGATGGCTGGTTCATTGGTTTTGCGCTGCTGGCGCTGGCCTGCAAAGAGGATATGGCCCTGGTGGTGGCGATGATGGGTTTGTATGCCGGTTTGGCCCAGCATCGCTGGCGGCTGGCCGGTCTGGTGATCGGGCTGAGCCTGGCCTGGTTTGTGATTGCGGTGATGGTCATTCAACCTCGCTTTGCCGCCGGGGGCAACATCCAGCTCGACCGGTACGCCTGGCTGGGTAACACGCCCCTCGAGATCATCACCACCGGTATCACCCACCCCGGCCTGGTGTTCGAACACCTCTGGAATCAGGTCGATCTGGTAAGTTACCTGACCGCTCTCTTCTGGCCGACCGCCTTTCTGGCCCTTTTTAGCCCGTTAACCCTATTACCGCTGTTGCCGACGCTGGCCGTCAACCTGCTCAGCGACAATCCCTTCACCTGGCGGCTGGAAGATTTCCATTACGGCGCTCCCCTGGCCCCTTTCCTGATGATCTCGACCATCTACGGCATCAAACGAATCGTCACCTGGCTAGACCGGCCTAACCAACCTCCCTTCGGTTGTAACCAACTAACCACCCCCCTCTTTGTCTCTCTCGCCATTCTGTTGCTTCTCTTTACCGGCACCTATCATTACTATCGCGGCTTCACCCCCCTGGCTCGACCCTACCACTGGTCGCAAATCACTGACCACCACCAACAGACAGCGGCGCTGCTGCCAACCATTCCACCCGATACTCCCCTCTTTACCCAATCCAACCTGGCGCCCCATTTGACGCATCGCCAAACCGTCTATTCTGACTTTGCCTACTTTACTGATCCCGATTTTCCGGCCCTACCGGTTGAGGATATTCTGCTCGACGTAACCTCGTTTGAAAATTTGGGCGGTCTCCACCAATTTTTGCAGCAAACTCTACTGGCCAGCGGCGATTACCAACTAGTGACCGCCCAGGACGGTCTGCTGCATCTCAGACCGCTGACCGCCGACCGCCGAGAACTAACCCAACCGGATGACACACAACTCCCAATCTCCACGCAAAGCGCCCAATCTCCCAATCTCCAACTTCCTTCTCCCTTCTACACCTTCACCCAGCCTACCATCCCACCGGATCATCAACTCGCCGTTGATTTTGGCGACGCCGTCCGGCTACACGGTTACTCGCTCTATTTTAACCGGCAGGAAGAGGTGCAGGTCAGCGTCGATCTGGAGGCCCGGCAACCCCTCAATGATCTCTGGCCGGTGCTCTACCTGCTGGATGAGACAGGCCAACCGGTTGGCGCAACTGTCGACTTGCAGCCGGCGCTGGTCTGGTTCCCGCCCGCACAGTGGCCGGTGGGCCAGCCGGTGCGGCTTCACTTCAACACGCTGCCCTGGTATACCCGCGAGACTGCGGCCTATCGGCTGGCTCTGGGGCTGGTTAGCGGGGACGATGTCTGGGCGGTCGAGCAGCGGCCGCGGCCGGTTGTGCGTCAGGCTGGCCCGTATGCATCCCGGCTGCCGTCCGACGGTACACTGCTGGAACTGGCCCGGTTTAATCAGGTGTGGAATATGCCCGAAGGCGGCCCCATGCGGCGACAATTCGCTGCCCCGCCGCCCCCCTACAAACTGGCGGCCAACTTTGCCAACCAGATCAAGCTGCTTGGTACTACCACCCCCCGCCTCGATCTTCCTCCCCAATCTCCCAATCTCCAACCCACAGGGCAGTCGGCTCCCCATCTCTCTCTCACCCTCACCTGGCAAGCGCTCACCACGCCGGAGACTCTGATTCGTTTTGTGCAACTTGTTGGTCCGGATGGCCGGGTCTACGGTCAAAATGATTCGAACCCGGATGAGGGTAACTATCCCACCCGGCTGTGGCAGCCCGGCGAAGTGGTCGTAGAGACGGTTACGTTCCCCCTACAGACCGGTCGCCCGTCCGGCCAATATACGCTCCACGTCGGCCTTTATCGGCCTGAGACCGGCCAGCGGTTGCCGCTGCTGGCCGGCGGCGACCATGTTGAAATTCCTGGCCCATTTTTCAAGGCTCAATAATCGGTGTATACTGGCTGGCTTGGGTGAAAACAGAACATCAAACGACGAAAGTTCATAGCCTGATCTGGCTGGCCCTCTGGTTGCTCATTTTTGGAGTTACCCTGGCCTGGCGGGCCCAGAATCTTGCCGCCTTCAGTCCCGTCAACGACGAGGGGGCCTATCTGATGTGGGCTCGGCTGCCCGTGGACGGTTATCCGTTGTATCGGGAGACAACAGCCGTTCAGCCGCCTCTGTTTTTTGAATGGCTTGGATTGGCTTTTCGGCTGGGTGGCTTTACGGTGCAGGCGGGCCGCTGGGCCATGCTGGTTGGTTACATTTCTTTGGCTCTGGCGCTGAGTTGGCTGGCCCATCGCGCCGGCGGCTGGCTGGCAGCCAATGTAGCGATGCTGTTGGTGGGGATCGCCCCGCTGCTCTTTTTTTATTCCCGGCTGGTGATGGCCGAGGTGACCGCTACGGGGCTGGCGACTGTCTCACTGGCGCTGGTCTTCGTCTATCTGGAGCGACCGCGGCGAGGCTGGCTGATCCTCTCCGGGTTGATATTGGGGTTGAGTTTTCTATTCAAACTCCTGAACCCGTTTATTGTCGCGCCCATTGGGCTGTTGTTGTTGTGGCGCCATCGATTGTCCCGCTCCGGCACCGGGAGGAGTTATGATTGGTCAGGCTTATTGCTGGATGGACTCCTCTTTGCCCTGTCGCTGTTGCTTCCGCTGGCGGTTATTTTCGTCATCTACGACCCGGCGGCGTTGTATGACCAGGTGGTCGCCTTTCGTGGCGATTTACGGGCGGCGATTCCCGGTTCCTGGGTTGACACCCGGACTCAATTTATCCTGTTTTTCAGCAGTCACTGGAGCTTTTGGATATTGGCGTTTGGGGGTATAATCTCGGCAGTTTTGCTCTGGCCGGTCAGGGGAGGCGATCTGGCAGGACGAACGCCGGCCAGCACGGCTGACCGGCCTGACCGGGGACAGCGTGTGCCAGCTAACCTTTATCCAATAGTATGGGTTGTCTGGCTGGCGGCCGGTGGAGTTATGCTGGCCTGGCATACGCCGCTCTTTCCGCACCATGTGGTGGTGCTGCTGCCGCCGCTGATTTTGCTCGGCGCAGGCTTTGTGGTCGATCTGGCGATGATGTGGCGGTTGAAGTTAAGCTCTTTACCAGTTAGAATAGCACTGGCGGTGTTGCTGGCGGCGACTATTTTGCACTTGCCAACGGTGATTGAGGCCAATCAAAATGCGGCCGGTATTGTGACCGGCGGGCGAGAAGCCGAAGCGTTGGCCCTGCTGCAAGGAGTCTCCCTGCCGGCTGATTTTCTGATGGGTGATAGCCAACTGCTGATTTTTATGGCCGGTCGCCGTACTCCCCCACCGCTAGGCGATGTGGCCCTGGTCGCCATCAAGGCCGGGCGGCAATCGTCGGCCCGGATGATCGACCTGACCCGGCAATATCAGGCCCCGGCGGTGGTGCAGTGGAGTTTACGGCTGCCCTGGCTGCCCGAATATCTGGCCTGGGTCGAGCAACATTACCTGGCCCGCCGGGTGTGGGACAATGACCACATCATTTATTTTGCGCCGCGCCTCTATCCCGATCAGACCATTCCAAATGAACGAACGGTCCGGCTGGGCGACTCGCTGGCCCTGCGTGGTTTTCAGCTCGATCAGGCCACGCTGCGGCCGGGCGATCATTTGCAATTAAAGGTTTTTTGGCAAAGCCTGGCTGCCCTGACGGTTGATTACACAGTTTTTACCCAGTTGTTAGATCAGCAGGGCAAGTTGGTGACCGGTTGGGATAGCCAGCCGTTGGGCGGCTATTTTCCTACCAGCCACTGGCCAGCCAACGAAATTGTCACCGATGTGGTCCAACTGCCGGTGCCGCCTGATTTGCCGCCTGGGGACTACACTTTGATTACCGGAATGTATCGTTTGGAAACTCTGGAGCGTTTGACCACTTCAGACGGCGTCGATCAGATCACGCTCACAACTATAAGAGTGGAGTGAAGAAAATTAGAAATGAGAATTGCTTTCACCTTCTAATTTGCCATTTCTAATTTGCTATTTGCTATGGATATATCTATTGACCGGCCCTCATCCGGTCGGTTGGCCTTATTAAAATTAAGTCTTAACCAACGCTGGCTGCAACTGGCTTTACCGGTCGGCGTATTCTTGCTGGCGCTGTTGCCGCGCCTGCTGGGTCTGGATACGTTTCTCACCGCCGATGAAGACGACCAGATTATGTTCGCCCACCACTTTTTGAAATCGGCTTTGCGGGGTGATTGGGGCGGGGCGCTGGTGCTGGGCTATCCCGGCGTACCCACGTTGGTGCTGGGCGCGGCCGGGGTGAGTTTACGCTATCTGGGGCACTATCTGGGCTGGTTGCCGCTGCCGTGGGTCACCGCCGATTTGCTCACTACCCTTGACCGGGTTACAACCCGATTTGGCGTTTTTGAATACCCGCTTGATTTCATCTGGTGGGTGCGTCTGCCGCTGGTTCTGGCTGCCGCCTTGAGTATTTTAGCTATTTATCTGCTGGCCAAACGGTTGGTGGATGGACGGGTGGCGCTGTTGGCCGCGCTGATCATTGCTTTTGACCCGTTCATCCTGGCCCATACCCGCATCATTCATGTCGATGGGCCGCTAGCCTACTTCATGTTTTTGTCATTCCTGGCTTTCTTACTGTATCTGGATCGGGGCGACTGGAAATGGCTGTTGCTGTCGGGTCTGTTTGGCGGTCTGGCCGTGCTGAGCAAAACCCCGGCGGCTTTGCTTGGCCCGATTCTGGTGGCCGGCGGTTTTTTTTACGCCCTGTTCCCGCCGCCGGGACTTGCCCGCTCGGTGCGGTGGAAAAGATTGTTGGTGGCGCTGCTGGGCTGGGGTCTGGTCGCTGCGGCAGCCTTTTTTGCGTTGTGGCCGTCGATGTGGAGCCGGCCCTGGTACGCCGTTAACTGGCTGCTCCGCAATATTCAAAGCGTCAACAGTAGCGCCCACCCTACTACCGGCATCTTCTGGGGCAACCAGCAGAGCGACCAGAATCCACTTTATTATTTGATTGTCTTTCCCTATCACTTGACCCCGCTGACCACCGTTGGGGTTGTGACGGGCGTTATGATGATTGGGGCCGGTTTGGTGGCCCGTTGGCGCCGGTTTGATTATTGGGTGGCCCGGCAATTGCCGCTGGCCCTGGCCCTGCTGGCCTACGTCCTCATTTTTATTGCGCCGGTCTCAGCCATCTCCCGGCGGGGCGACCGCTATATTTTGCCGGTCTTCTTTGCTACCGGTCTACTCTCTGCCCTGGCTCTGTGGTGGCTCACCGACCTGACCGCTACTCATCTGGCGGCGCTCTTCGGGCGGCTAAAATTTAAGCCGGTCCACCTGCTGAGTGGGGTAGTTTTGCTCCAGATTCTGGCAGTCCTGCTTTATCATCCTTACTATCTGGCCTACTACAATCCGGCCATCGGCGGTTATCGCACTGCTCCTTATCACATTAATATCGGTTGGGGCGAAGGTTTGGATGTGGCTGCTCGCCAGCTCAACCAGCTCACCGCCGAACCAAGACCGCAGGTTGCGGCCTGGTATGCCGGCCAGTTTGCCCCCTTCTATCAGGGTCACACCCTTGACCTGTCGGACGAAAGCTCGGCCCTCACCGGCGAATATACGGTCTTCTACATCAATCAGGTGCAGCGCGGCTTTCCCAGCGGTGAAATCCTGTCCTATTTTTGGCAGCGTGAGCCGTTGGTCGTGGTCAAATTGGGGGGCATCGACTATGCCTGGATTTATCCCGGTCCGGTGGTTAGCCAGCAGCCGCCCAAAACTTATACCTTCCCGTCCGGGGTGCTTTTTGGCGGCGGGGCGCTGCTGGTTGGCCTTGACGTCCCGCAACTGACAATGCCCGTTGATGCCTATTACCTTTCCCCGGCTGAGATTGAGCAAACGTTCCATTCACCTTATGCCCAGGTTAGCGGCGGCATCCCGGTGACCCTGTATTGGGAAACGTTGGCCCAGATGCACGGCGAACACAACGTCTACATTCGGCTGGTGGATGAGCAGGGTGTAGGTTGGGGTCAGGTCGACCGGATGATTCTGGCGGGGCTGTGGCGGCCCGATCGCTGGTATGAAGGCTATTTTCTCCGCGATGAGTACAAATTGCCGGTCGACCCGGCCACCCCGCCCGGAACCTATCATTTTGAGGTGGGCATGTATGATTTTGTGACCGGTCAAAGTTATGGTGTAGCCAAGTCGGTCGGCTCCGTTACGCTGACTCCACCCCAGACAATACCTCAACTCGACACTTTGCCGCTCGAAACCACCCTGATCAGCCCCATTGACGACGCCCTGACTCTGGTCGGCCATACCTATACCGATCTGACCGTCCCACCCGGCGCCGAGATTGTTGGCAAAATCTTCTGGCAGGCTAGCCGGTCCATCGACCAGGCTTACAAGCTTGAATTTGCCCTGTTGGGCGCAGACCAGACCAAATATGTTATTGCTGAACTGCCCTTATCCGCAGCTTACCCGGTGGCCGAATGGCGACGTTCGGAAGCGGTCGGCGCGGCCTACAAGTTTCGCATCCCGGCCGTGGCCCCAGCCGGTAACTACCCGCTCGTGGTGAGCGTCGTTAATGCCCAGACCGGCGCCTACGTTGGCCCGGTTACCGATCTGGCCAGGATTACCGTCACCGCCCAACAACGAAATTTTGAGCTACCCCCAAACGTCACGCCTATTTCGGCCGTCATTAATGATGAAATTGAATTGGTTGGCTATCGGCTAGATGACCAGACCGTTGCGCCCCGGCACAGTTTTGGCTTGACCCTTTACTGGCGCAGCCTGCAACCGGCTCGCTCGAATTATACCGTCTTTGTCCACGCCGTTGGGCCGGATCAGGTGATGCGCGGCCAGTGGGACAGTGTGCCGGTCCAGGGGCAGGCGCCTACCGGCGGCTGGTTGCCCGGTGAAATCATCGAGGACCATTACGAAGTGCCCATGGCCAAAGACGCGCCGCCCTGGAAATACGATATCTTTGTCGGGATGTACGACCCCACGACCGGAAAACGTTTACCGTTGACGAACTTCCAGGCGCCCACTTCCGACAACCGGGTTTGGTTGACCCGGGTGCAGGTGGAAGAAGAGTAAATCTGGCCCAACCGGCCTGACCACTCATGAAGACAGCCGCAAATCCGTTACCCCCGCGCCATACCAACAAGGCCAGCCTGCTCTGGTTACTCGCCAGTCTGAGTCTATTTATTCTGCTGGCCGTTTTGGTCAGCTACCCGGTCATCACCAGGTTGAGCGATTTCTCAGTTCTGTCGCGTTTTGCCGATACGTTGTTGCAGGCCTGGACGCTGCGTTGGGATGTCCATGCTTTGCTAGGTGGGCCGGCCGGCCTGCAAAACTTCTGGCAGGCCAACATCTTCTATCCCTATCCCCTCACCCTGGCCTTCTCCGAACATCTGCTGGCTACGGCGCTGCTGCTCATGCCGCTGACCTTGCTGGGCAGTACGCCGCTCGTGCCGGCTAACCTGGGGATTATCTTCACTACCGCCCTGTCTGGTTGGGGGATGGTTCTGTTGGTCACCTGGCTCACCGGGAATCGTTGGGCCGGACTGATCGCCGGCCTCTTTTTTGCCATCTCCCCTTTTCGCATGGGCCATCTGGTCCACCTCAATCTGTTGTCAACCCACTGGTTGCCTTTTGTTTTCCTGGCGTCGGCCCGGCTCATCAAGCTCAATAAGAATAAGGATTTACTACTACTCATCATCTTTGCCAATCTGCAATTCTTTTCGGTTATCAACTATGCCACGATGGTGGCCCTGGCCCTGGCAGTTTGGCTAATCTTTCACCTTATTTTCTATCGGCGGCAAATATCCCGGTCACTGTTGCTC
>CAYZHI010000143.1:0-8301 GCA_964477335.1 uncultured Caldilineaceae bacterium
CGTAGCAGCAGCATAACGTTGTGCCAGGCAAAAATGAGCAGGACGACCGCGCTGATCCCGCCGATAACCATGCGCCCGGCCGGCTGCCCCAACCAGCTCCAGCGATGGGCGAGCCAGCCCCAGGCGGCCATAACCCCCATGCCCACCAGAATGGCCAGGCCACCCCAAAAAAGGTAATGATGCTTGCCGGGCCGGTTGACCAGGCTCACGTACACCCATAAAGGCGGCGCGATCCATAGCCAGAGGGTCCGTTGGGGCAGCGGCGTTCGGGGCGACAAGATGACCAGGCCGAAGAGCGCGGCCAGGGCCAGCGCCACCAACAAGGCCGATAGCTTTTCCAAACCGGCCAAACTCAGGGCTGCCCCGGCGACGGCCACAACGGCGGCATAGGTGGTGGCGGTGAGGAGTGACCGGTTCAAGGCCCGGCTAAGCGCTAGTAAAGCCGCCAGAGCCAGGAAGACGATGAAGAAAGCGGCGTAGTAGGCCGAGTTGTATTTGAGGGCTTCATAGTAGAAGAAATGATCCAAATTGTTAAAGGGTGGGAAACTGCCGGCGCCAATTCGATTTTCCAGATATGAGCCGGTCTGGCTCAGGTTGGGATGGCGCAAGAATGGTACATAAAAGAGGGCCAAGGGAGTGACAAAAATGAGGGCCGACAGCCAAAAACGGCTCAGGCGGGTCAGGTAAAACGGGACGACTTTGGCGAAGCCGGGCCAGGGCAGATGGGCCACGTTGAGATAGCCGATCACCGGCAATAGCAAAATTATCTCAAAATGGAATAAGAAAGCTATAGCCAAGATAAAGGTACCGAGCGCGTGCAGCCGGCGAGAGGCGCCGCCGGTGGTATGAAAGCGGAAAAAACACCAGATCACCGCCAGAACCAGCATTAACACCACGCTCTGATATTGGGCGGTGCGGGCGTAGGAGACGTAGACCCCCTCCATCGCGGCCAGGAGTCCGGCAATCCGGCCGGCGGCCGTACTGACGAACTGCTCGCCCAACAACATAATCAGGCCAATGCCGATGGCCCCGGCCAGAGCATAGGGCAACCGGGCCGTCTGCTCGTCGAAGCGACCGGTCAGACCGCCGATGGCATTCAGGATCAAAATTTCGCCCGGCCCTTTGGAGTGGGTCAGCATGGCCTCACTGTCCCCATAAACCAGCGAGACGGCCCGCAACAGAATATCGGCTTCGTCGCCGTGAAAATCGGAGTAGTGCACGTTGACCATCCGAAAGAGGGCGGCGATCACCACAATGGCAACCAGCCAGCCCAGTTGGGCGGCCGGGAAGGCGGTTTCGCTTTGGCGGGAAGGGGACGGCGAATCGGCTGCCGGAATAGCAGCCGTTGATCTTTTGGGCTGGCGTAGCCAGGCCAGGAAGGTAAAAATCAGCGCCAGTACGCCCAGACTGGCCGCTACCGAAATCTGGTTGAATGGAATCCGGACAAAGAACATCACCAGCAAGAGCAGCACGGTGAGGCCATAACTGGCAGCCACGGCCACAAGCCACTGGCCCAAGGGCAACAGCGGGGAGTTCTGACTGTTCGGCCAAAGGGCAGTCAGCAATGCATAACCTGGCAGCAGGGCGAAGAGTAGAAAGCCGGCTATTAGCTGCCCCGGATACCAGGGCGCCAGAATGACGAAGAGCGGCAGCAGTAAACCACTGGCGGCCAGAATGATGAATTTACTGGATTTCATAGGCAATAAAAAAGCCCGCCTTGACCTTCATAACTTCCTCTACCTGAAAGGAGGGCAGGCTGCATTTTACCACTGCCGCAGTGATTATTCAAAACTGTGACGGCTATGGGGGCGTCCAGAATTTTAGGCCGATAAGATGACCGGCACTTTCACCGCCAAAATTAGCTGCAAGTGCCGGTCACCTAAAAATCAGGCCATTTAATCCAGGGTCACCTGACCCAACGGCTGCCGGCTCACTTCGGCTTCACTGGCGGCGTCGAAGACGGCCAACTCCAAGGTGTAGACGCCTGAGCTTACCGCCGGCGGTAATGTCAGCAGCCAGGGGTCTTGCACAATCTGGCCGGCCTGCCAAGCGGTGGTTGGATAGCCGCTCCGCACCGGCCGCCCCAACCAATAGGCGATCTCCTGCTGTTGGTTATCCAATAGCCGCAGCAGAATGACGTAATCGTGTGTTACCGGGCCGGTGGCCTGCCAGTACAGGGTGACCCAAACCGCCGGATTGGGCGAGGTCGGTTGGGCGGTTAGAGCGTACCCCAGAAAATCCAGGTCAGCGGCAATGGTCAGGTGATCCGGTTGGGGCGGCCGGTAGTCCGTGGGGATGGCAGCGGGGTCGGCCCGCTCAACTTTCAGGGGCTTGGTGTCGCCGGGTAATTCAAAGTAACCGATGATCTCGCCCTGGTCGGTGCGAAAGCCGGGTTTGAAGAAATAGTCGCCCGGCGGCATCCCGACCGGCAGGGACAGCGCCGTCTCGCTTTCGACGATCGCATTGGCCGTGCGGTTCGCTTCCTCAAAGCCGGGTTTGGGTTGAGCCAGCCCTTCGGCCCAAACGTAGCCATCCAAATCCATCAGCCTGACAAAGAAGCGGTCGCCCGGTTGTTGACCCTCGTTGCGCCAGTAGAGGGTGACTCCGAGGGTTTCGCCGGCGGTCAGTTGGGTAGCCGATAGATCGTAGCCAAAGAGGGTGCCTCGCCCCTCCAGCTTATGGCCGCCGCCGTAATATTGGGCTGCCGGGCCGGGATAGAGCCAGGCATATTCCAGGCCGGCCAGCGTCACCGTGTGGAGCGGCGCTTGCCGGGCCAGATAAGCCAGGATGTCTTCGGCGTGCTTGCCCCGTTGTAATTGTGAAATATAGATCAGGACATAATCGGCTTGAACCCACTTGCCGTCAAGGTTTTCGAGGGCGATAGTGGTGCCGGTGAAGATGGGCCTGATTTTTTGAGAGTTGGCCGAGGCGACGCTCAGTTGGTCGGCCTGGGGCAGGGTGTTGAGGAAGGCAGCCGCCTGGTCTAGCCCCTCACCGCCGACGCCAACCGGCAACTGCCGGGCCGCCTGGGTGGGACCGCCTAACAGCGGATTCCAGTAGGTGTAGTAGTAGGGATGGTGCGGCCAGGCCAGCATGAGTTGGCCGATTAAAACCAGCAAGGCTGCCAGCCAGGCCAGGTTAGCCAGTTTGGGAACGCGCCCGGCCAACCACTGCCAGGCTGCGACCAGGCCAAGCGCGCTCATGGTAATCAGGCTCGGCAGCATCGGAACGGTGTAACGGTCGAATTTGAGTTCGGAGGGGGTGATGACGGCCAGGTAGGTGACCAGAAAGAGGGTTATGAGACCGACGAAGATTTTATGCTGGCGCGTTAATGTCTGCGCGCCGGTCAACATCAAAACTACCAGGCAGGCGAGGCCCAGCCATAACAGCGGGCCGGTTCGATACAGCAGCACGACCGGGTAGAAGAGCAGGCCGGGGGCTTCCTCGGGATAGGTTTGGCCCAGAAAAAAGCTTTTGCCGCCGCCTTCACCCTCAAGCACGCGGATGGCCGAGTACTCATATATTTGCTGGTAAACCTCCAGAGGACCGGCCCACAAAGCCGGCCAGAGCACGACGATGGTGATGGCGGTAAGCCCGCCCCAGACGATCAGATTGATGAGGGCGGCGCGGAGGCGCGGCGGCCACGCTTGGGTTTTGTCTGCCAACGGGACGCCGGCAAAGAGCAGCAGGCCCACCGGCAGCAAGGCCGCCGCCGAAATCTTGCTCAGCAGGGCCAGGCCGGTCAAGATGGCGGTCAGTATGATGTAGCGCAAAGCCGGTTTTTTGAGGTACAACAACATCGCCAGGAGGGCCAGGGTGGCGAAGTTCGTCACCAATGCCTCAGTGCGAACCGCCCGGGACTCGGTCAAATAAAAGGGGTCAAAGGCGAGCATAAAGCCGGCCACCCAGGCCACGTCGCTGCCAAAAAGAGGCCGGACCAGTAAGACCATAGCCGCGGCCAGCGCGGCATTGACCAGTCCGACGGCCATGCGGCTGGCCCCCAGCGCGGCCATCGTCTTATCATCGCTGACGATAGCTGCCCAATCGGCCTGGCCTGACAAGTTCTGCAGGCCATAGCGGACCCACGCGCCCAGCGTCTCCACCCACATCAGGGTCACCCCGGGATGGCCGGCGTAAAATGTCTTGGCTAAATCGCCGCTAACCAGGGCCTGGGCAAAGGTGGTGGAGCCGGTGAGCCAGAAGAATTCGTCGGGGCCAACAAAGACGGCCAGATCGAGGAGACGCGGGGGCAGGGCCAGCAGAAAGATAACCAATCCCAATACAAGCGGAGAATCGACGGCGCGCCTTAGCCTGGCTTTGAAGGTGGAGGTCTGAGATGCCGGATTCATCGGTCAGTCGCCTACCCGGACCACAATCTTGTCTTGAATGTTCTCAATTCTCACCGCATCGGTTTCAGAACCGTCGGGCAGGGTTGTGGAGACAAGTTGGCCATCAGCCTGGTTTTGGAGGGCAATATCCAGGTGGTAACCTGTTTTGGCGGCCGGATTGGCCTCAAATTGATAAATGGTCGTTACGACTTCACCGGCTTTCCAAATAGTTTTGGGGCCGGCGGTGCCCAGAGGCGCCCGCCACACGGTGACCAGCTGGCCGGTGTCGGCGGCGCGCAAGGTCAATACGAGATCGAACGCGCCCTCAAAATCAGCCTGGCTTTGCCAGTAAAAAACCGGTGAGAGCATACCGGCCCCGGCGCCCTGGCTGTCGAAGAAAAGGTCGTAGCCCAACAGGGTCAAATGATCGCCAAAATTAGCGTTCAATTCTGTTTGCATAGCGGTGACTTCGTAACGAATTGGCTGCGGCCAGACCTGCAGGTTGGGGATAGTGTAAGTGGGTGACGGGCTATCGCTTGGGTCAACCAGCCGGAGTTCCAGGTCATACTGGCCGACCGGCGTGCCCGGCTCGACCTGCAGCGGCCAGACATCTTTGATTATCTGGCCGGGCGACCACAACCGGGTGGGATAGCGGCCGGAGACCGGTTGGCCCTGCCACTGCTGCACAGCCTGACCGGCGCGGTCAAGCAAGCGTAACCGGATTTCGTAATCGGCCGGCGACGCGGCGGCCTGCCAGTAGAGGGCCAGCCAGGCCGGCTCCTCAGCCGTCAGGACCTGCTCAGGCGGCGCGTAACCCAGCAGGGTAATCTCCGGCGCCAAAGGCTGATTGACCCGTTCAGGAATGGCAATCTCGGCCGGATCGACGCTGTTCGCCCCCGCGGTTATTACCAGTTGGCGGCTATCGTCCGGCAGCTCAAACTCGCCTAGCAGCCGCGTTTCGCCCGGCTCCACCACCCCGATGCGCCAATAGTAAAGACCGGGTGGAGTATCGGGGGGGATAGTAATGGCGGCTTCACCGGCGACGATGGCCCGTTGATTGGGCGGAATTGCGGCGTACTCCGGCCGGGGCGCAACGCTGGCTCGACCCCACTCATAGCCGGCTTCATCCAGCCAGCGCACGATTAGATTGTCAACCCCGGCGCCGGTATTGGTCCACCAGATGGTGGCCTTGACCGTAGCGCCGGCCGGTTGGCTGGCTTCACCCAAATCGTAGCCGAGGAGCTGCCCCAGCCCGGCCAGTTCATTCCAGCTTCCGGCAAAATGGCCTACGTTGGGAATGTCGTAAACCCACATATAGGTGGCGTTCCCCAGGTCAACCTGGTAGAGCGGCGGCTGCTGCATGAAAAAATCAACCACTTCGGTTGGATAGTTTTGCCGCTGTAAATGGGAAATGTAAAACGACGCATAATCGGCGGTAACCCACTCACCGCTGACGTAGGTGGCCGAGCGCAGCGACTCGCCGGCAAACTTGCCCCGGCACCACGGCTGCGAGGCGCCACAAATCAGGCGGCGTTGCTCGGCCTGGGGCTGCTGGTTGAGAAAATCCATCGCTTCGTCGACGCCCTCGCCGGAGCCCATGGGCAGGATTTCCATAGCGGCCCGCCCGCCGCCGACCAGAGGATTCCAGTAGGTAAAGTAATAGGGATGAACCGGCGCGGTGATGGCCAGTTGGACGGCCAGCACCACCAGGATAGCCCCGGCCAGGAGGGCGGCGCGGCGGCCAGCGGTGAAGTCAAAGCGCCGTCCCAGGCCATCAACGATCCAGCCCAGCAGGGCAGCCAGGCCGATGGCGGTTATAATGTTCAACACCGGAAAGACGATCAGCAAAAAACGGTCGACCTTGCTGATGACAAAGGACAGCTCGACGATCATCAGCACGACATAGGCCAGGAGTAAGAGCGTGCCGACAACCATCCAGGGGAGCGGCTGTTTTGAGCCGGACCGTTTCAGGGTCAACATAGCGTTAGTAACCATAATCAGGGCGCCGGCCACTCCCAGCCAGGTCAGCGGAGTGGTGCGGAAGGCCAGCACGACCGGGTAGAAAAAGGGGCCGGGGTCGCCCGGAAAGATGTGGCCCCAGAAGAAGACCTTGTCGCCCCAAACGCTGCGATCGGCGGCCTGGGCGAAGCCGGTCTGGTAAATATGGCCGATGGCCGCCAGCGGCTTGACCCACATGGCCGGCCAGATCAGCCAGAAGGCGCTAATCGCCCCGGCTGCCCAAAGTAAACCGTCGCCGATGACCCGTTTGAAGGGGCGAGTTGACAGGTAGGAGGGTTGGTTGGCTGGATGAATAGTTGGTTGGCGAGTCAGGAGCAGGTCCAGGAGGAGCAGCAGCCAGATGTAGGGCACGATCAGCCCGGCGGAGGTTTTGCTGGAGACTCCCAGCCCGGCCATTACGCCCGACATGATGACCCAGCGACGCCGGCGCCAGCGCAGGTAGATCAAGTAAGTTAGAATAGTCAGGCAGACAAAATAGGCCGAGATCATCTCCAGGCGCAGCAGGCGGGCTTCGGTCAGGCTGAAGGGGTCCAGTCCCAGCAAGATGGCGGCCAGCAGGGCTACCGGCCAGCCAAACAAGCGCCGGAGCAGCCAGACAGCCAGGATTATTTGCAAGCTGACGAAGAGAGCGCCCACCGCCCGGCGCTCGGCCAGGAACTCCAGGCTGCGCCCTTGAAACAATTGCTCCACGGGAAGCTGGGTGTGGGGGAAGAGAGCCGGAAAATTATATTTGATGGTCAGGAACAAAGTTTGGACCCAATACATGGGGATGCCGGGATAGTCGCTGGTGGTGAGGGTGGCGGCCGGATCGAGGTCCCAGACTGCCAGGGCGTACTGATCGACCCAGGTCCAGATGGCCAGTTCGTCGCGGGCGAAAAACACATCCAGGTCGAGCAAGCGCGGGACCACGATCACGGCGATGATAAACAACCAGGCCAGCCAGGCGTAGCCGCGCTTTAGCGTAAAGGATGTTTCAGCAATTGTTGGTGAAACTAAATTCTGTGCAGCCATGTCCTGGTGGCCTATTCACTGACTTCGACGGTGGCTACGATTACGCCCACCTGACCGCCGGCCGGCGGCTCTCCCTGTACGACCAATGGGGCCAGGGTGGTTTCATCATACATGCCCACCTCCAGGGTATAAACGCCGGGGGCCAGATCGGCCGCTAAGGTTAGATTGACGGTCTCTTTGAGGGTCTGACCGGGCAGCCAGAGCCGGGTCGGCAGCAGGCCGGTGGCCGGATAATGCGTTGCATCGGGGGGGAGGCCGTTCTGCCAGTAGATGGGGTTGGGCATGATATAGGTTGTTAAATAATCGTGGTCAAACTCAAACGGGTAATGGTCAAAGGTTTGCACCGTCTGGCCGGCCTCATTCTTCAAATGCATGAATATTTTATAATCCTGGGCCATTTTTTGCTGCGCTTGCCAGTAGGTTGAAATCGACACCGTTTGGCCGGGTAGCCAGGGCGCGGGCGTCACGTCAGCGCCTTTCAAGATGACCTGATCAGCCAGCGGCAGATTAAATATCTGGGCCGGTTCGGCCCTGGTATCCGTTTTGACGGCATAAACCGTAATCGTGTGGGCGCCATCCGGGTTGGCGAAAAGTAGTTTCAGAGCATAAATCGGCGCGGCGGCCTGCTCAAAATCAGGCAAGCTGCTAAAGCGCGGACCCATCATTAAGACCTGACAATCATCTTGCTGGGCCGAGTTGATGATTGTTGCTGTCGGCAACCAGCCAATCCCAACTCGAGCGTGGGAAGGTTCAGCCAGGTTGGGCGGAATCTTACGCCGGCTGAGCAGGGCAGCGCGAGGGTCATCCACAATAATGCAATCATTCGGGCCGGTGGTTTGCCGGACAAACTCAACGGCCGAGAGACGACCAGTGTTAGCTTCAAAATCATCCTGCCGCGGAAATGGTATCATGCCCAAGCCCAAATTCAAAAAGGTCAGACCGG
>CAYZHI010000144.1:0-5293 GCA_964477335.1 uncultured Caldilineaceae bacterium
TCGCGTGACCGTTCAATACGCCACAACCGGCGACATCCAGGCTAAAACAGTGCTGGTTTCCCAGGCCGGGGCGGGCCGGATCGAAGCAGAAACGGTGGAGTTACGCCAGGCCGGCGCCCAAACTGTGCAGGGCGGCACGGTTAGCGTCCGCCAGGGCGGGGTGATCCAGGCCAAAGCCGACCAACTATCTCTGACTCAGGGCGGTGTGGTCCTGGCGGAAGCTGGCCGGAATGAGTTGACGGCGTCAACCGCCGGGGCAATCCTGGCCAGTGGCGAGGTCGTGCTTGACCAGAGCGCGGCCAAGTTTGTATTGGCTCGCGGTGATGTCACTATGGACCAGAGCGGCGCGGGTCTCCTGGTGGCTCGTAATGTGCGCACCGGCACCAATAGCGGGGTCATCCTTATGCTGGCCGGCCGGGTTGATGGCAACGTCAACGCGGTTTTTGGGCCGGCGGCTGGCGCTGCTTTTGGGGCAGCCTTTGCGTTGGTATTCGCCCTGATTGTATGGCTCAAGCGCCGACTGGTTTAGTTTTTTAGCCGAGCATCGCCGCTTGCGGCAACTCTATTATTAGAGGATAACCTAAATGTTTAAATTCATTTTACTCCTGGCCTGGCCCTTCATCCGGCGTTATCTGGCTAACCGTTCGGCTGAATACGCTGCCGATTTCTTGAACCGCCGCCGAGCTGAACGGTTCCGGCAAGGTGAAGAGGAGCTGCCGGAAGCTCCGGCGGACCAGGTTGAATGTACTCCGGTCACCCTGGTGGGTTACTCCCCCGGCGACGTTTTCTGGTTTACTTTGAGTGGCTTGCTATTGGGGAGCGCGCTGGGCGTACTGGTCTCATATCTGACCCGCCAGGACGAATAGACCTCCGGGAGGGTAATTTTGTATATCGTCACAACGCAACAAATGCAGAGTGCTGAAAAGGCCGCCAACGCCGCCGGTCTGAGTTATGACCAGATGATGGAGAAAGCCGGTCACGCCGTGGCTGAAGCGATCGAGGCCGAATTTGAGATTGCCGGGGTGCGGGTGCTGGTGCTGGTTGGTCCCGGCAACAATGGCGGCGATGGCCTGGTGGTGGCCCGCTACCTGGCCCAGATGGGCGCAATTGTTTCGGTTTACGTGTGGAAACGCAATCTGGAAGGCGATAAGAACTGGGCCTTGCTCGATGCCAGTGCAGTTGAGCGCATTTTGAGTCACGAGATCAACAGCCAGGCCCGTCTAACCCACCTGCTGGGCAACTCGGGCCTGATTGTCGATGCCCTGCTGGGGACGGGTGTTTCTCGCCCAATTGACGGTTCCCTGGCCGACCTGCTGGATCAGACCCGGGCCGCGGTCGATGCCGATCGAGCGCCCTCGGAAGGCAATTTGGTCAATCCGGCTGCGCCCGCAATTGAAACGGAAATTGGCCCGATGGTGGTTGCGGTTGATGTGCCCTCGGGTCTCAATAGTGATACCGGCGAGGTTGACCCTCACACCTTGCCAGCCGACCTGACGGTGACGCTGGCGGCAGTCAAGCGGGGCCATATCCTGATGCCCGGTCCCGGCGTGGTGGGCAAACTGGTTGTGGGCGATATTGGTATTTTGCCTGAATACTACCCCGCCGACACCAGGCTGGAAATGGCTACCGGGACCAAAGTGGCCGAATTGCTGCCGCCGCGGCCTATCGATGCCCACAAAGGTACCTTTGGTACGGCTTTGATTGTCGCCGGTTCACGCAACTATGTCGGCGCGGCTGCGTTGGCCGGGCAGGCGGCCGGTCGATGCGGCGCCGGGCTGGTTACCCTGGCGCCACCCCAATCGATACACCCCATCTTGGCCGCTCGCCTGGTTGAAGCGACTTATCTGCCGCTACCCGATGAGGCCGGCGCGCTGACGCCGGCGGCCATAGGGGTGCTGCGGGCCAAAGCGGTTGACGTGGAGGCGTTGCTGGTTGGCCCCGGCCTGGGCCAGGCCGACTCAACCGCGGCTTTCTTGCGGGGCCTTCTGGCTGAGGCCAACGCTCTACCGCCCCTGATCCTCGACGCTGACGCCCTCAATATCTTGGCCAAAGAGAAGCGTTGGTGGAACCTATTGCCGCCCAACTGTATTCTGACGCCCCACCCCGGTGAAATGGCCCGGCTAACCGGCAAATCATCGGCAGAGATCCAGGGCGCTCGCCTGGAGATGGCCGGGCGGATGGCCGTTAAGTGGAACCAGATTGTGTTGCTGAAGGGGGCGCATACGGTTATCGCTGCACCCGATGGCCGGACGATGGTGCTGCCGTTTGCCAATCCGGCCCTGGCCAAGGGCGGTTCGGGTGATGTTCTGGCCGGCGCGATTGTGGCGCTGCGCGCCCAGGGACTGGGGGCGTTTGAGGCAGCCGTGGCCGGCGGCTACCTCCACGGCCTGGCCGGTGAACTGGCCCGCGAGCAGTTGGGTGCAACGGCCGTTGTCGCCGGGGATTTGGTGGGGTTCCTGCCTATGGCCATTCGCGAGGTGACGGGGGAATAGGTTACTCTGGCCGGTGCATTTTTTGCAAACACGAAAAAAGGCGAGGATTTTCTCCTCGCCTTTTTTGGTTGTTCTTTTAGGTGCCAGTTAGGCTGCGGCTGCGGCTTCGTCTGCGGCTGCGGCTGCGGCTTCGCCGCCACCCCGACTGACGACCTGTTTGCTCTTTTCAATAGCCCCTTTACCTATTTCCTGCAAGGCGCCTACTTGCTGCTGCAGGCTGGCGACTTGATCCTGGAGGGTAGCGATCTGCCGTTCCGCCTGTTGCCGGGCCTGGATGATACTTTCCTCGGCCCAATCTTTATACTCTAAACTCTTATCTCTGATTTGCGCCCGGGTTTCTTCACCGGATTGAGGCGCCAATAATAGGGCCAGGGCCGCGCCCACTAACCCGCCAATAACTAATCCGGCAAAAAATTCGGCGCCCCCACCACTGCGGTTTTCCATCGTTTATTACTCCTTTCGGTTTTTATTGATGGATATTTTTGTCAATTTCACTAGATTTTCTTGCTGCTGATCAGGCAACCGACGGCCTACTTCCGTTGAAACAAGGCCCGGAAAATAGCCCGGGTTGCCGCAAAGGTGCTGACTGTGGCGATAATCGGTTGCACGGCGTGATCACTGATAAATGTGGTTGTCCCCTGCACGGTCCCGGCCGTGTCCTGCAATTTGAGCAGGATTGGTTTGATTTCCCGGTCGAGCAACTGCACCAGATCGTTGGTTTTGATAACTAGATAGGCAGTGATGACAACCAGGGCAATTAACAACAGGATAATCACAAAAGCGCCAAGTCCCAGGTAGATAATGAAAATATCCCGCAAAATCGCGGTTGCAACGGGATTGAGAAAGAGCCACACCCCGATGACCAGGAAAATAAGAACAATGACAACTGCAAAGATGATCCCGTAAATTAGCGGACGTTTATCGATGGGTTCCGGGGATAATTCAGGATATCGTTGGCTTATCGGCTCAGTCTCACCCAATTCGACAGTTTCAGGTAAAAGGAATTCTTCTTTTGCAGGTGCCACAGTTTCTTCAGCCATGTGGATTTTCTCGTAGATTTTAGTTTAGTGATTTAATTATTCTATCATATAAGTTGATATCGAGAAAATTGGCACGCGTAGACAATCCAGCGCGTTTCTCGACCTCGCCATATCTGCTGTTCGCCAGTCACCATTATTGAATTCTCAGCCATTGGGCCACGAACAGGCTCAGCCAACTGAGCAGCGTGGCTTCGACAATATGCAGCGGGCCGATCAAGAAGAGCTGCAGGCCGAGCAAGTTGCCGATGGCCTGGCCTATGATAAAGCCGACTATCCCGGCAACCAGATAGATGGCCAAATCCTTAAAGGTTTTACCCCGCCAGAGGTGAAACATGATGCCGTAAATTGCCCCCAGGATCAGCGATAGCAGCAAATATGGCGGTATCATCTTCAACTAAGTCAGTCTTGATCCGGGCGTTCGATCACGCCACCGCCCAGAAGCTGCTCTCCTTGATAGAATACAACCGACTGCCCCGGCGTAATATCCCGCAGCGGTTCCGCCAGCGCCAGGCGAGCCTGGTCAGCACCCATTGGGGTGAGACGGGCAGCGACTTCCCTGGCTTTATACCGGATCTTGGCCATAATTTCGATTTCCGCGGCAGGCGGTTGGCCGCTGATGTAGGTTACCTGCCGGGCCGTTAGCTCACTCTGGCCCAGTACGCCGGCCGGTCCGACGATCAGGCTGTTGGTCGGCTGATCCAACCGAAGTACGTATAGCGGTTGGGGAGCGCTAATCCCCAGCCCTTTACGCTGGCCAATAGTGTAGAAAGCCAGTCCCCGGTGTTCACCCAGCACCTCACCGGTAGTAGTACGGATCGGTCCCGGCTCGACGACTTGGGGCGCGTGTCGCTGTAAAAAGTCCCGGTAATCCCCGTTGCCCAAAAAACACAAATCCTGGCTGTCCGGCCGGTTGAAAACCGGTAGTTGCTTAGCGGCGGCGATCTGGCGGATTTCAGTTTTGGTATAATCGCCCAGCGGCAACAGCAGCCGGGCCAGCCGGGCCTGGGTCATGGTGTAGAGGACATAACTTTGATCTTTAGCCGGGTCGATCCCCTTGAGCAGACGATATTGCCCCTTGTCTGGCCGGATGCGGGCATAGTGACCGGTGGCCAGAAAGTCGCCGCCTAAACTCAGTGCCTCCTTGAGTAGCCGGTCGAAGCGGATGTCGCGATTACAGACAATGCAGGGATTCGGCGTGATCCCCCCGGCATAGCCGTCGATAAAGAAATCAACGACGGTTTTTTTGAAAACATCCTTGTAGTCGCGCACATAGAAAGGAATGGCCAGCGCATCCGCCACCCGGCGGGCATCGACAATGGCGTCAGGGGTGCAGCAGCGATTGGCCGCGCCGCCCGGCTCGGCCCAGAGACGCAGCATCAGCCCGACCACCTCGTAGCCTTGCTCAACCAGCAGCGCCGCGGCGACGGAACTGTCTACGCCGCCGCTCATCGCCACGACGACTCTTTGGGGGGAACTGCCGTTGTTTGTCATTGATCCTTTGGAATGTGAGTTAAATGATTTCAATGCAGTTTAAGAGATTAGAGATTGGGAGATTATTAGCCGGGAATCTCCAATCCCCTAATCTCCAATTTCCAATCATCATTCCTTTATTACGTACAGATCCGGCTCATAGCTGGCATTGAGCTGGCGCACTTTTTCAACGATACCGGGCAACACCTCGAGCACGGCGTCGATGTCAGTCGCGGTGGTTTGCCGGCCAACCGTGAGGCGCAGCGCGCCCAGCGCCAGGTCGTGCGGCAA
>CAYZHI010000144.1:5303-8287 GCA_964477335.1 uncultured Caldilineaceae bacterium
GCCCATCGCCGTGAGGACGTGGCTCGGCTCGGGCATGCCGCTGGTGCAGGCGCTGCCGCTGGCGGCCTGGATGCCGGCCATGTCCAGGTGCATCAGCATGCTCTCGGCGTCAGCCCCTTTGAACACAAAGCTGGCGTTATTGGGCAATCGCCGGGTGGGGTGGCCGGTTAGTTGGCTGTGCGGAATAGTCCCCAGCACGCCGGCGATGAGTTTGTCGCGTAAAGCGGCCTGCCGCAGATTTTCGGCAGCTCGCCCGGCCTGCACCAACTGCAACGCTTTGGCAATGCCAACGATATAGGGCACATTTTCGGTGCCGGGTCGCCGGTTGTGTTCGTGACCGCCCCCGGTCAGGATGGGCAGCAGCGGCGTGCCCTGCCGCACGTACAGCACCCCAATACCTTTGGGCGCGTAGATTTTGTGGCCGGAAATAGCCAGCAAATCGACCTTGAGCGCCTGCACGTCCAGGGATTCGTAACCGGCCGCCTGGACTGCGTCGGTGTGGAACAAAATACCCCGCTCGCGGGCCAGGGCGCCAATTTCAGCCAGCGGTTGGAGCGAGCCAACCTCGTTATTGGCGTACATTACGCTGATCAAAACGGTGTCGGGCCGGATGGCCGCGGCAATGTCGGCCGGGTCAACCACGCCATATTCGTCCACTGGCACAACGGTTTGCTCAAAGCCGAACCTGTCGCACAACTGGTCGATGGTGCGGCTCACGGCGTGATGTTCGATGGGGGTGGTGATGAGATGGCGGCCGCGCCCGGCTTGCTGCTGGGCCCAGGCTGCGCCCCGGATGGCGATGTTGTCGCTTTCGGTGCCGCAGGCAGTGAAGACAACCTCTTTGGGATTGCAGCCCAAAATGTCAGCCACCGTCCGGCGGGCCTGGTCGATGGCCTGGGCGCTGGCTCGCGCCTGCCGGTGCAGCCCCGAGGCATTGCCATAAATTTCGCTGAAATAAGGCCGCATCGCCTCGACTACGTGCGGGTCGGTTGGCGTCGAGGCGGCGTGATCAAGATAGATGGTTGGTTTTTCGCTCATATTGGTATCCAGAGAACTATTGATTCACAGTTGGGATTGTAAGAAAATCGAAAGCGATGTCAAAACCACTGAAAAGTTGTCATAACCAGCCTGTCATCACAGGGCCGACTCGCCGCCCAATTTCACTTCTCGCAGCGCCTCCAGATGGTCCTGCAACACCCGCACCTCCTCATCGACCTCAGTCGAGATATCCTGGTAGTCGGCTACGTCGCTGGTGGATTGGCCGGTGAGGATTTGGGAGTAAATGGTGCCCAGCATCGACACCGTGCTTTCGATCTGCATTTCAGCCTGGACCATGCTATTTTGTAACTGCGTCAGGGCGTCCAACTGCTTGCGCCGGTTGGCCAGGGTACGTTCCAATTGGAGTTTTAGGGCTGGATCGGTTTCCGCGGCCAGCTTCTTTTCCAGCTCGGTGATGGCCTGAGGCACCTGCCGCAGGTCTCGTTGGATCAGTTCGTCCTGGCGCAGGTTGATCAACCGTTCGACCAATTTGGCGACGGTTGCGGTCCAGGTCTCGATCTGAGCGGCCAGTTGTTCCAGGCGCAGTCGCTCGGCCTGGGTGGCGGCCCCGGCAACCACCTGATCAATTTTCTGGCGGTAGGCGGCGGCTTGATCCAGGTAGCTTTGCAGTTCTGCGCCGTCGCCCGGCGACGCGACCGGATGGAAAGCCAGCCGGCTAAATTGGTAGGCCAGGATGGCGCCCCAGCCGAGTCCCACCCCCCACAACAGGAATAACCCGTATCCCCGCAAAAAGCGGAGACTTAGCATTAGAATAATCAGCGTGGCGACATACCAGCCTGCATTTTTGAGTAACCGGCGCCATTGGGGGGATATATTCTCCATAGGTAGCTCCTCGATGGCCGGCTGTTCGCAAGCCTATCATCAAAAATCGTATCACGAAACAGGGCTGGGAGCAAGCCTTAACCGATTGACTTGATGGTAAGACGGGTTGATCGACTGCTGGGCGGACCGCAGACTGCGGCCATATTCAATCTCACAGAGGGCTTTCATCTCAGTTTCAGTAACAGAGTTGCCGCCATAATCCGTAAAACGTGAAACGTTAGGCTTCGTAACGCAGAATCATTACGCTTCACGTTTTACGTTTCACGACAAACAGAATTGTCGCTTTGTCTGAAACATGCCTAATGCGTTATCGACGCGACCGGCTGGCCGTGACGCCCATTCAGGTTGACAACTTCCTGGTCTGAGGCAACGACAGCCGCGGCGACCGGCGCAATCGGCATAATGACGGCTACCTCGTCGCAGGCGCGGAACTTGGGGCAGAAGACACAATCCTTTTGAACTTTGCGGGGCAGGTCTTCGATACGGGTTAATTTGAACCCCAGCTTGAGAAAAAAACCCGGTTTGCGGGTCAGGGCAAAAACGCGCGGGAGTTCCATCTCCTGGGCCAGGGCCAGCAGCCGAGCTACAATCTGCCGCCCCAGGCCCTGGCCCTGATAGGCCGGCTCGATCACCAGGGAGCGAATTTCGGCCAGGTCGTGCCATAAGATTACCAGCGACCCCATCGCCACCACCCGGCCGGCTATCTCGGCGATAACCCAGCCCTGGATCGATTGGTAGACTTCGGCCTCGCTGCGGGGCAAAATCTCGGCCTGGCGGGCGTATTCATCGAGCAGTGGCAGCATTTGCGGCACATCGGCCAGCCGCGCCCGGCGGACCGTGATCGTGGGAGAGATAGTACCATTATGTTGACTCATGGCGTCATCCTATGGCGTTGAGGGTAGCGAACAATCGCTCGGCCAAATTATCGATTTCCGGTTGGCTGATGATCAGCGGCGGCAGCAAGCGGACCACTTTTTCCCCGGCCACCAGGATAATCAGCCCGTGCTGGCGCGCTGCCGCCACGATTTCGGCTGCGGGAATGGTCGAGAGCAGGCCCCACATTAGCCCTTTGCCCCGGATACCGCTAATCAGCGGCGATTGCG
>CAYZHI010000145.1:0-8275 GCA_964477335.1 uncultured Caldilineaceae bacterium
GGTGGGGGGTGCCCCTGGGGCCGCCCGATGCCCATCTGCGGGCCGAACTTGAGGCCGAGGCGGCCAGGGTTGGCCGGGCAGCGTTGCACGCCCAATTGGCCGCCGTCGACCCCGAAGCGGCGCAGAAGATCGACCCCCGCAATCTGCGGCGGGTGATCCGGGCGCTGGAAGTGTATCAGCAGACCGGTTTGCCCATCAGCTACCATCAACGCAAACAAACACCCCCGTATCAGATATTGATCATCGGCCTGACCCGTCCCCGCCAGGAACTTTACCGGCGGATCGACCAGCGCATCGAGCAGATGATGGGACGGGGATTGTTGGCGGAAGTGCAGGGGTTGGTCGAGGCCGGTTATGGCTGGGAGCAACCGGCGATGTCTGGGCTGGGTTATCGCCAAATTGGGCAATTCTTGCGCGGCGAAGTCTTGCTGGCCGAGGCGGTGGCCTTGATCAAAAAAGAAACTCGCCGCTTTGTGCGCCAGCAGTACACCTGGTTTCGATTGGACGATGCGCGGATCAACTGGTTTGATTTGTCGGCAGAACTCCCCGACCCGTACGAGGCCATCGAACAACTGGTCAGGATTCGCCTGGAGCGGGACAAGATTTGAGTTGACTGGCGATGGTTAGGTCAGTTTGAGAATTCGTTCGCCCAGGTGAGTATTATCCAGCGGCAGGGTAAAGCAGAAAGTTGTACCTTGCCCCGGTTCACTATCTACGCAGATTTCTCCGCCGCAAACTTCCACCATGCCCCTGGCGATGGCCAGACCCAGGCCAATACCGCCATATTCCCGGGTCAGCGATCTTTCTACCTGATAAAACCGGTCGAAAATCCGATTGAGTTCACTTCGGGGGATGCCGATCCCAGTATCGCTGATCGACATCAGGGCCTGGTTGTCTTGAACTTTGGCCTCAAACACTATTCGACCATTTGGGGGCGTAAATTTGATCGCATTGTGGAGCAAATTCATGATGATCAAATCCAGTTTTTGCTGATCGACAACCATCAGCGGAAAGTCGGCGGGGATGTTTACCTGCAATTCCAACCCCTTTTCAGCAATGAGCAAGGACATATCCTGGATTATATCGTGAAACACGGCGTGCAGATCCAACTCTTCGTGGCTCAACGAAATCTTGCCGCTTTCCAGGTGTTTCAGATTGAGCATATCGTCAATGAGCGAGCGCAACCGCAGCGCATTGCGCGCGATCTTGGATACATATTCCCGCTGCGGGCCTATCAAATCATCTTCAAGGACCGAAGTATAACCCATCAAAATAGCCAGGGGGGTGCGGAGTTCGTGGGCAGCAATGTTGATGAACTCACTTTTCATGTGGTCGAGCAGCTGTAGCTGCTGGTAGGCTTCTTGAATTTGGGTAAAAAGGCGGGCATTTTCCAGAGCAATGCTGGCCTGGCCTGATAACACGGCCACAAAATCATGATCACTGAGAGAAAAATTGGCGGCCTGGCGACCCAGAACAAGCACGCCATGATTTCGATTTTGCGATTTTAGCGGGGTAGCCAGCAGCATTTTCATGTTCGTTGCTTCAAGGATCAGGTTGGTTGGGGCTTTGGTCGCTAGCACCCGACTCAAGAAGACTTGCTCCCCCTTTGCTTGCGCTAAGCTGACCAGTTGCTGATAAGCCCGGTCAGCTTCCGTGCTGTTCTGGGCTATTGTTTGGGGATGGAGCTGGATTCTGAAATTATCCCCATCAAAAATGTAGATCATCGCGGCGTCGGCGCTGGTTTCTTTTTGGGCAATCTCCAGTAACCGGGTCAGCAACTCGTCGACTTCCATGGTTTTCATCAGCGTTCTATTTAATTCAAAGAGGGGAATCAGCGAGTGTAGACGAAAGTTTTCCTTGCGCAAGCGTTCGGTTTCCAGGGCTTTGGCAATGACCATACTTAATTCGTGGGGAGTGAAGGGTTTGGTAATAAATTCATCAACGCCCAGTTTGAGCGCTTCGATGACCATATCGATGGTACTATAGCCTGTCATCGTCACGCAGATAATCTGGGGATCAGCTTTTTTGAGGGTCTGGGCAATTTCAAGTCCATCCATCCCCGGCATTTTGATGTCGGTTAGCAGCAGGTCGAAATGCTCTTGCCGGGCAATGTCGATGGCTTCAAAGCCGTTTCGGGCCGTCTTCACCTGGAATCCATCGAAGGTCAAGACCCGCGAACATAAGTCAAGCACGTCGGCCTCATCATCGACAATTATGATTTTTTCACTCGGCATAGGTTGGCTCTCCTGTTTGGCGTGGAGGGATAACGACGTTGTCGCTGTCTTGGGACATGTTGACTTTAGCCAATTATACCATTTGGCCAGAAGTGTGTAAACATCAATAATTCGTTATTTGGGGATGGTTTGGGTAGGGTAAGATTACTGTCAATAAGCTGGGCAGTTTATTCTCGAATGGCTTGTCTGATCCGGTAGGCCAGATCGCCAAAGGCCTGCGAATACTCGACGCCTTTGGGTCTGGGGCGGGGTAAATCAATGGTGAACTCAGCCGAGATAGTGGCCGGACGTGGGCTGAGGACCAACACCCGGTCTGCCAAAAACACCGCCTCGCGAATGTTGTGGGTCACCATAATTGCCGTCAAAGCCTGGGTTTCCCAAATATGGAGCAATTTCTGGTTCAGCCGTTCGCGGGTGAGCGCATCCAGCGCGCCAAACGGCTCATCGAGTAGCAGGAGGCGGGGTTGTTGCACCAGGGCCCGGGCCACAGCCACGCGCTGCTCCATTCCGCCCGAGAGCGCTTTGGGATAAACCGAGGCAAATTCGGTCAGGCCCACCATCGCCAGGGCCTCGTGCGCCCGGCGTTCTGCTTTTGTGGCCGGCACAGCCTGAAGCTGTAGCGGCAGTAATACATTTTGCTGCACCGTACGCCAGGGCATTAGATTGGGTTTCTGGAACACAATACCGATTTCCGGATGGGGTTCGGTTAAGGGTTGATCAGCCCAGTAAACCTGCCCTTTGCTCGCCGGCAAGAGCCCTCCCAATATTTGCAGCAGGGTGGTCTTGCCGCAGCCCGACGGCCCCACAATGCAGAGAAACTCGCCGGCCAGAACGGATAAGTTGATGTTAGCCAGGGCTGCCAACCCGCCGTTGGTGGTGGGGAATGTCTTGTAAAGAGATTTGGCTTGCAAAATCGGCGAGGTCACAATGGCCTGATCAACTATTCCTCGATAAATTGGTTGGTATAGAGCTTGTCCAACTCAACCGGTTTGTCTACCAAACCGGTTTCCCGCATAAAATCGACCGACTCTTGCCAGGCCTGGCGGTCTGACCAGCCGGGTTGCTCACTTTGCCAGAGCTTGATCGAGTCGGCCAGAACCTGGCGCTGGGTGGCGGCCTGCTCATCGGTAATCTCGGGGATAACCCGCCGCACAATGGCAAAGGCTTCGTCGGGATTAGCTATCGTATCGGCTAAGCCGCGCAACGTGGCCCGCACCATGCGCTGGACCAGATCGGGCTTTTCAGCAATGAGTTTTTCGCCGGCTACCAAACCATTTGAAACCAGATCGATATAGTCAGATACCTCGATCACATCAACATCAAGGCCCTGATTGCGCAGTTGGTTTGGCTCATTGGCAATGTAGATGACTGCGGCATCCACCAACCCCTGCTGCACCGCGGCGGCCTGGGTGAAGCCAATCTCCTTGACCGTTACTTTCGACTCGTCAATGCCGGCGGCATAAACCAGCGCCTTCCAACCGATAAAGCTGGCCCCAAACAGACCCGGCAAGCCCACCGATTTCCCGGCCAGATCGTCTGGCGAGACAATGCCCTTTGAACTGGGCGCCATCAGGGCGACCGGATAGCGTTGGTACCATTTCATTACATAGGTAATAGGCAACCCCTGCGAACGGGCCAGGATCACCTGATCCCCACTGGCGATGGCAAATTCACGTTCACCCTGCGCGGCCAGAGCCACAAAATCATTCTCAAAGCCATATTCAATTTCCACCTCAAGATCTTCATCAGCGTAGTAGCCTTTCTCCTGGGCTACGTACAAGGGCGCAAATTGAACGTCGGGAATATAGCCAATACCTAATCGAACTTCCTGTAACTCTTGAGCCGATTCAGTCGGTGCGGCTGCCGGACTTACGCTACAGGCGGCCAGGAATAGGGTCACAACCAGGATTAGAGCGAATAGTAGCCATTTGGAGAACATGTTGTTTTCACAACTCCTTGTCGAAAAGATTTATTCACGCCAGGCCAGGAGCCATTTTTCCAGACCATTGACGATCAGATACAACATGAGCGAGATAGTGGCCAGGGTGATGAGCGCGGCAAACATCAGCGGGGTATCGAACAAGCCCTTGGCCAGATTGATCAGATAACCCAGCCCTCGGTCGGCGCCAACAAATTCACCCACAACAGCTCCAATCACCGAAAGAGTCACGCCGATCTTGAGTCCACCCAGCAGCACGGGCATAGCTGCCGGTACTTCTAGCCGGGTAAAAGTTTGCCAGCGATTGGCCCGCAGCGAGCGCAGCAGCGTTTTCAGGCCCTCATCCACCGAGCGGATACCAACGATGGTATTGACCAGCACCGGAAAGAATACCACCAGGGCGCAGATCAATACCTTGCTCAATTTGCCTGATCCAAACCAAATTATGAGTAATGGCGCAATGGCAATTGCCGGGATCGATTGTGAAGCGACGATATAGGGTCCGGCCAGTCGCTCCAGCAGTGGACTTTTGGCTAAAAGATAACCCAGGATGGTGGCTGTGGTTAAGCCCAACGTCAGGCCGCCCATTATTTCCAATACGGTGGCCCAGGTGTGATGCCACAGCAGTCCGCTGGCCGCAATTTCACGTATCTCCTGAAATACGGTCAGCGGACCCGGTAAGATAAAGTCGGGATAATCGCCAATGAGTGTAACCAGGGCCCACATGCCAATAACCAAAAGGGTTCCGGCCGGAATAGCGGCCAATTCCAGGCTGTATTTTTGCCACCAAATCCGGTTTCTCCCTGTCCGGCGTTGCATTAAATAAAACTTGGAAGATTGAATTGATTTTATAATATCGTTACTGACCTTCTCCAGTTTGTCGGACAATGCTATGGCTGCTCCTTATCAAATTGAATACCCAAATAAAACGCCCCGACTGCTGCAACTGCAAACATCGGGGCTAATCACCTAAGTGAGCTACACCTGACCACTATGGTGCAGTGGGGGACCGCAGCACAAATTTAGGCATATAGAAACCGGCCACATTCGCCAAAAATTATAAGCGTATGGTCCAGCCATCCCCCCACGCCAGTTTCTAAACAAAAACCCCGAAGTATAAAATTACACTTCGGGGTTGCCTACCCAGGCGCTAAATCTCAGCCAGCTTAATTAAAATATCTAGACTGCTGACGAACCTCTACCTTCTCCTATCCGGACTGTACCGTCGGCTTCAGAGTTGCACTGAATCGGCGCCAACTGGTTGGTTGGCGTTCGCGGGCTGAGCTACGTGGGATCGTAACATTACCGCCGGTCGGGAATTGCAGCCTTCATGGTTGAAAGCTTACTCACCCTGCCCCGAAGGTTTTCTATTCAGTTGTCATTCTTTATAAATTATAGTAAAAGCTGCCTCAAAAGTCAATATTGGTGAAGGGTTTCACGAACTTGTGACGAGTGCTCGGTTTAAAGCGGCTACAGTCCACCAGCCTGCACCACAAATGTGGCGGTGCTCACCGTCTGGCCGTTTATTTCCAGCGTGACCTGGTACGGCCCCGGCTGAAAGCCCCCCACCGGGCTGTAATAAACCCAGGCTGTGCCGGCGGTCGTATAGTTCTCAGACCAGGTGTCGCTAAAAGCGCCCAGTTCGGTATCGCCCCACACCCAGCGATGAGTCCAGGTCGTGCCGGGTTCGATCCGGGTGAAATCAAAGAAAAGGTAGATTGGTTGAGAACCGGGCGCAAAGGAAGTACCGACCTGAGCCGGTTGGTTATCTTCAGTGATGCTGTGGGCCAGGCGCAGGTTGGTGAAGGGACTACCGGCGGCAATAACCGGCGGGCCAGGGGTGGGCAGCGGCGCCAAAGTTGGCGTACTGGTTGGAATAGTCGTAGGACCGGGAACAGCCGTGGGCGATGTTGCCGGTACGGTTGAGTTAGCCGGCGGCTCAACCACCTCCCTCACCTGAACCGAGGTCGCGGTGGCTACAGGCAGGGGAGTGGCAGCCGGCAGTTCAACCATAGCCGGTAGGTTGGCCCGTTGAATCAGACTCCACAAAAAAACTGCTCCAAAGCCCAGCACCAACAGCAGGATAATGCCGATTATGGCCGCTAGAATCCACAGCCAGGGCCGTTTCCACAGCGGCGTTGTTACCTCGACCCCGGCTGCCTTCATCTGCGCCACTGCCGTGGCCGGGGCGCGAATGGGGGCGGTGCCCTCGATGGCTACAGCCAGGGCCCGCACAAATTCAGCGCCGGTGTTGTAGCGCAGCTCCAGCCCTTTAGACAGCATCCGTCCTATCGTCTCACTCAATGAAATTGAAATGCCGGGATTGACCAGGTGTAAGGGGCGGGGCTGCTCATAGGCCTGGGCGTGCAATACCGCTGCCGGTGAGCCGGTGAACGGGGGCTCTCCGGCCAACATCTGGTAGCACAGGATGCCCAACGAATAGTAGTCAGACTGGCGGGTGGCCCCCTGACCATGGACGCGTTCCGGGGCCATAATCTCCGGCGTGCCGACAGCAAAGCCCTGTTTGACCAGGCTGGTCCCGTGTAGCGCCATCGTCTGGCCAAAATCGGCTACCGTCACGTGATCGTTGGCGCCAATGTAGACGCGGCTGGCTGACAGGTCGCCGTGGGTGATTGATTTTTGGTGGGCGTAATCGAGAGCTGCCGCAATCTGTCGAGCAATTGTCAGCATCCGATGCGGAGCAAAGGGGCCTTCATCCTTGATGACCTGGGCCAGAGGCTGGCCATCGATCAACTCCCGAACCAGATAGACCGTGTCGCCCTCCTGGTCAGCCTCATACGTGCGGACAATGTTGGCGTGGTCTAACTTGATCGCCTGCCGGCCCATATCTTTGAACCGGCGCACAAACTGTTGGTCAAAAGTAAATTGGGGCGCCACGATCTTGATAGCTACGATGGCCTGATCCGATTTTCGTCGCCCTTCGAATGTAATGGTTAAATCCCCGCGACCAATCTCTTCGTCGAGGAGGTAATCT
Source organism: uncultured Caldilineaceae bacterium (assembly GCA_964477335.1). GTDB lineage: Bacteria > Chloroflexota > Anaerolineae > 4572-78 > J111 > CAYNLK01. Next base: position 7,169 of record CAYZHI010000145.1, read on the forward strand.
TCAAGCTGAAGTTCTAACGTTGTTGTCATCCCTACTCCGTTGTTAACTTACAAATCACGCCAGGCCGGGACGCCAGCCAGAGAGGTAGCCTGTTTCACCGCGGTGACAATGGCCTGGGCGGTGGCTTCGGCGGCAAAAGCGCCGACGAGATTCACATCGGCAGATTGACCCTGACCGGTCGCCAGAGCGAAGATGGTGTCGCCGTCAAACATAGTGTGGGCCGGTCGGATCACCCGGGCCAGGCCATCGTGAGCCATTTGCGCTACTTTGTTGACCGCCTCTTTAGAGAGTACGCCATTGGTGGCTACCACCCCGATAACGGTGTGTCCGCCATTACTAAAGCCGGCCGGACTCTCCTTTAACAGTTGCATGGTATTCGCAAATTCGCCTTCTGGCAACTTTCGCGCTCCGGCCAAAATCCGGCCGGTGGTTGGGTCGATGACGTCGCCCCAACAATTGACCGCAAACAGCGCGCCCACCAGCAAGCCCGGCCCAATTTCAATGACCGCCGTGCCCAGACCGCCTTTCATCCGGGCCGCTGCTCCCAAGATGTTGCCAACGGTGGCGCCGGTGCCGGCGCCCACTGTACCCACCTGATCCGGTCCAGCCTGGTTCACGGCCGCCTGGCAGGCGGCGTACCCCATGGCCGCGTCAGGCCGGTAGTCGGCCCGGCCAATAGCTAGATCAAATAGAACTGCCGCCGGCACAATCGGCACCCGGGCGACGCCGGTTTCAAAACCAATGTGCTGCTCCTCTAGCCAACCGACGACGCCATCGGCCGCGGCCAGCCCAAAGGCGCTGCCCCCGGTGAGCAAGATCGCGTGCACCCGCTCGACCAGGTGCAACGGGCGCAACAGATCCGTCTCGCGTGTACCAGGGGCGCCGCCGCGCTGGTCAACCCCACAGACCGCGCCTGCCGGCGTCAACACTACCGTGCAGCCGGTGGCGGCCTCAAAATCCTGGGCGTGGCCCACCTGCAGGCCTGGAATATCGTTAAAGGAGATAGTCATAATATCCTCCAACATTATACGCTCATTGACGATTTTCCTTGTCCCAAGGGGTGCGTCCAAAATTTTTGGAAACCTTCGGCAGGTGGGAATTGGGGGG
>CAYZHI010000146.1:0-8256 GCA_964477335.1 uncultured Caldilineaceae bacterium
GTGTATGGCCTGTTTGGCCTGGGCGCGTTTGTGCTCTTTTTGGGCTTTGGTACGTCAATTTTGGCCGGCGCGTTGACCCTGGGCATTATGACTATGCCAGTCGTCATCAGCACGGCGGAGGAGGCGATTCTGGCCGTGCCGCAGCAATTCCGGGTGGTCAGCCTGAGCTTGGGCGCGACTCGCTGGCAGGCCATCCACTACCAGGTGTTGCCGCACGCCCTGCCCGGCATCATCACCGGGATCATCCTGGGATTGAGCCGGGCCGCCGGCGAAACGGCCCCCATTTTGTTCACTGTGGCCGCTTTTTACCTGCCGGAACTGCCCCAATCCATCTTCGATCAAACGATGGCTCTACCCTACCACCTCTAGGTCATCTCCACCCAGGTGCCGGGGATGCCGCTGGAGGTCCAGTATGGCACCGCCCTGGTCCTGCTGTTGATCGTACTCTCGCTAACCCTTTTGATAACGAGATTTTTATCCTGTTTGGCCCAGCTTGCAGCGGCAAGACCACCTTAGGGCTTGACCCGTTGCCAACCGGTTCAGTTGAAGACTCCCTCCACCAATTAAAACAGCAATACACCATCATCATGGTCCCGCACAGCGTCCAACAGGCGGCCCGGCTGGCCACTCGAGCCGCTTTTCTGCTCGACGGGGAGTTGGTTGAGGTTGGCGAAGCCGGCGCCATCTTTGTCAATCCGGCCAACCAGCGCACTGAGGATTACATTACAGGACGGTTTGGTTAATGGAAAACAAGATCGAAGTCGAAAATTTCAATTTTTACTATGGCAACTTTCAAGCCCTGATCGACCTGAACTTGCCCATCAAGCAGAATCAGATCACCGCCTTGATTGGCCCGTCGGGCTGCGGCAAAACAACCTTTTTGCGGTCAATCAACCGCATGAACGACACGATCAGCGTTAGCCGGGCCGAAGGTCAAATCCGATTAGATGGCCAGAATATTTACGACCCGGATGTAGATGTGGTAGAATTACGGCAGCGGGTTGGTATGGTGTTTCAGCGGCCCAATCCCTTCCCGCAAAGCATTTACGATAACGTAGCCTTTGGCCCGCGGGTTTTGGGCTTGGCCAAAAACGGCCAGCTCGATCATATGGTTAAGGAAAGTCTGGTGGACGAACCGTGTTCGGCGCTGGACCCGGTTGCCACCCTGCACGTGGAAGAGTTGATGCGGCAATTGGCCCAGGCTTACACCATTGTCATTGTTACGCACAATATGCAGCAGGCGGCGCGAGCTTCCGATTGGACCGGCTTCTTTTGGCTGGGGCGACTGGTTGAATTCAACCGCACCGGTGAACTCTTCAGTTCGCCCCAGGAGGAGCTAACTGAGGCTTACATTACTGGCCGGCGAGGTTAATACCGAGAGGAGACAATAATTATGCGAGAACTATTTCAACAAAAGCTAAACGAATTGCAGGATGATATCCTGAAAATGGGCAGCATGGTCGAAGACGAACTGAATTTGGCCCTGAAAGCATTTGATACACTGGATACCAATCTGGCTCATCAAGTATTTGCAGCCGATGCCGACGTTAATGAGATGCGTTTCGCCATTGAAGAAAAATGCTTTGAATTGATTGTCACCCAACAGCCAGCGGCCCGCGACCTGCGAGCGATTGTGGCCGTGATGAATATGATTGTCGATCTGGAGCGGATGGGCGATCAGGCCAAGGGTATTGCCAAAATTGTGCCCCACCTGCTTGAGCATCCCAAACGGCCGCAGCCCCCCGAACTCAACCAGATGGGCGAGATGGTTGGCAAGATGTTGAACGAGAGTATGACCGCTTACTCCCAAAAAGATATCGAGCTGGCCCAACTGGTAGCCAACCGGGATGACGAGGTGGATGCTCTCTATGCCCAGGTTTTTAACCATATCATGGCCAGCATGGTGGAGGCCAAAAAACAGAAAAAGGTAGAAGCTTCTTACGAGGTACTGCGGGCCGGCCGGGAACTAGAACGATTTGGCGACCTGGCCACCAACATAGCCGAACGGGTGATCTACATTGTCACCGGCAAGCTGCATGAGGTCAATATCGAACCGAACAGGGTGGACGATTAGCAATTAACAATGAGTAATGAGCAATTCGGAATAAGAAATTAGGAATAGCCGAACAATCTCATCTAAAATTCGCTATTCGCTATTGGCTATTCGCTACATTTGCCCGCCATTCGTTCAACCTTCAAAACGGTAGCCGATGCTGCGCACAGTGGTGATCCGTTTGGGCTCAGATGGATTCTCTTCAACTTTACCCCGCAGCCAGCGAATGTGCACATCCACCGTGCGGGACTCGCCTACGTAATCGTAGCCCCACACTTTGGTAAGCAACAAGTCACGCGATAAAACCATCCCCCGGTTGCGGATCAGTTCGGCCAGCAGGTCGAACTCTTTGTGGCTCAGATTGAGTTCGTGGTTACCTTTATACGCTTTGCGACCAATCAAATCCAGGGAGAGGTCGCCGGCCTGTAGCCGTTCCACGGCCCCCTGGTTGGGCTGGCGGCGCAAGGCGGCGCGCACCCGGGCCATAAACTCACCCAGGCTAAAGGGTTTGGTGATGTAGTCATCAGCGCCCGAATCCAGGCCAATGATTTTGTCCACCTCACTGGAGCGAGCCGTTAACATTATGATTGGCACGTCCATTTCCCGGCGCAGAATCCGGCACACCGACAGGCCATCCAACTCCGGCAGCATAATATCCAGCACAATCAGGTCAGGTTTTTGGTCGCGGGCCAGTTCCAACCCGACCAGACCGTCAAAGGCAGCGGTTACATTATAGCCTTCCTGTTCCAAATTATAAACCAGCGTCTGCTGGAGCGTCTCGTCATCCTCAATAATCAAGATCGATTGGGTAGGACCGCGTTTTTTCATAGCTCTTTTGCATACCTTTGTTCTTGGTGTGTTGGGCCAATTATAACTGCCAATAGAGTCACAAGTCAAACAGGCAGGTGGCAGGTGGCAAGTCATAGGGTCGCAGGTGGCAGGTGCTGGTTAGAGTTGGGGAAGGTAAGGTATGGGCGGTGGAAGTATGTTTGAAAATCGGGGTCAATAATCTTGGGTCAGTGGCAATACCACATAGAAGACAGAACCTTCACCTGGTACACTCTCCACCCAAACGCGCCCATTGTGCAATTGAACCAACTCTTTCACTACTGCCAACCCCATCCCCATCCCGGTTTCTTCGGTTAAAATGTGGTCTTTGACTTGGTAGAACGGATCGAACACGCGCTTGAGCTCCGAGGGTGGAATGCCAACGCCATTGTCTGCCACCGACAAAACCACCTGGGGCCGGCGACTATTGCCCACCCGCTCCGATTGTGACCAGGCCCGCACAGTAACCTGCCCGCCGGGCGGGGTAAAACGACAGGCGTTTGAGAGCAGGTTATCCAAAATTCGGCGGATTTGCTGGGGATCGGCAGCAATCCGGGGCAGCTCTTCTCTGATTTCGCGCTGCAAAGTTAACTCACGGATGCGCGCCAGCGAGGCTGTATCGAGCAGCACCGCGTCGATAATCTCGGTCAGATCAATCTCTTCATAACGAGGCAAGATTTGATACCGGTTCTGCGCCGTAATCTGGATGGCGTTATCAAGCACCTCAACCATCCTTTCGGAACTACTGTGGATGATCTGCTGGACCCGCAGTTGCTCGGCTGAGTAGTTATCCATAGCCCCATTGATAATCAGTTCCGAATAACCTTTGACCGTGGTCAGGGGCGAACGCAGCTCGCGTGACAGCGCCCCAATAAAATCATTGCGAGCGCGATCAGCCTTGACTTCGCGGGTTACATCTCGAAAAACGGCAATAATACCCAACCACTCCCGTTCCTCATTGCGCCAGGGGATCAGCCGGCCCTGGATGGCCCGCTCTTCATTTTCAATAAAGGTGGGTAAAGGTTGGTTGCGCCGGGAAAAGGCCACCACCAAATCTTCAATGGGTTCACGGGAGTCAATTTGACCATAAACTGTCCCAATTGGCTGGCCGATTAAAGCCTGGCTGGCTTTACCCAAAATATGCTCAGCCGCCTGATTGACCCAACGAACCCGGCCCAATTGGTCGCTCACAACTACGCCATCGCTGACCGAATGGAAGATGGCCTGATACGTTTCAAGCTCATGGCTCTGCCGGGCAGAAATTGCTGCCTTTTCTAACTCTTCTTGCCGCGACTTACTACCGCTCTGGCTCTGGACCTTCAGTGCCACGGCTTCTGCCCTGGACTCCAGCTCCAGATAGCGACGCCGGTACTCCACCATCGTCGCCATCTGAGTGGCCAGGCCACTGCACAAACGGGCGTCGCTTTCATAAATAGGTCGATGGCTAACCGGATTACCCAGCACCAATGCCCCAACCGGCTGATCCTGCACGGTTAAGGGCTGAATCAGGGTCGGGCCGGCCTTGTTTTCATACCAAAGGGCGTAGAGGCTACTCAAGCCGTTCATGTTTTGCTGCGGCAGCAATAACTGTTGCCGCTGTTCTATGGCCTCTTGCAACAGGGTACATTTATCGAGCGGAAAGGTCAGCTCATCCTCACTGGTGATGTAAAATGTACCCTCAGGGCTGTAAAAAGTAGCCAGTTGGGCCTGGCCAATATTCTCGGTATCCAGCATAAAGATAACCGCCTGATCCACCTGGGTAATTTGGGCTACACTCCGGGCGATATGCTCAATTGACTGGTTCAGATCGGTTACCGCGCTGATCATCTTACTGGCTTCCAGCCAGCGCCGTTGCTCCTGAGCCTGGCTGATGGCGTCCTGGGTCAGCGTCTCGGCCAGATGGTATCGATCTTCATAGATTTGCCCGTAGGTTTGGAGAGTCTCCTCATGGATCGCCTTGATCACCAAGGCATAAGCCAGCAAGGTTAGCAGCCAGGCCAGGTTCAGCAAATCAAAGGCAATCAGAAAATTGGCCAGAGCCAGAATCAGCAGCGGGAGCAAATAGGTCCAGCGAACCCGACCGTGCGTCACCAACACCAGGAGCGGCCCAAAAATGGCAATGATTAAACTGTGGATTTCAGGGGGAACGGGCCAGGTGGGCAGCAACGGCAACAGGATAAGCAGCACGCCGGTAGCTATCCCTAACCGGGCCAAATTTCGCCAGGGCGCCGGCAGTTGGCTAATCGACCCGCTCAGAATCCAGACGATACAAAAAGTGCTAAAAACTTCTAACGCACTGACGACAGCCTCAAAAAATGTCTGGCCAGACTCCGGCGCGGCCAACGCCAGAATCAAAATCACCGACCGGCTAATCGCCAGCAAAAACAGCGGCCACAACTGGCGGCTGCGACTGCGCCCCGGCAGCCCACCCAGACCCACCAACAGCGCAGCGATGGCAAATAAATTAGTCGCCAGCAGATAGATCTGCATCAAAATCAGCCCTGGTTTTTAAGGTTCTACCCACAGTTCCTAACGGATGCGTCCAAAATTCTTGGAATGCACGGGGGGGGAACAGAGAGGACACCCCCGTTCTTAACATCCAGTATAGCAAATTCAGCCGGTCGAGACAATGGGCTTTTGGGGTGACTAAAACAGTCGAATATTTACAACTTCTCTTATAAAAATTGCCTCTCATTTTATCCTGTGCTAGACTCCAGCTGGTTAAATTGGCTCATAGTTAGCATAAGTGACCGGTAGTTAGCGTGCCGGTCACTACCCTCAATAATCTCTCTGGCTGAGGAGGCAACTGCTTGGAACTCCGCAAAATTGTCTTAATTCACCCTGGCCGCGAAGGCCGAATTTTCGGTAAGGCCCCGGCAGCATCCTACACCTTGATGCGTCTGGCCTCGCTGGCGCCGGCTGATATCGACGTAGAAGTTTGGGATGAAAATTGGGAACCTTTAGAGCACAAGATCCGCACTTTGGGCAAGCACGATCTGGTAGGCATAACCTCTAAAACCCTGGCCATTGAAACCGCCGAGCGCTTTGCCAAAATTGCCCACGAGGCTGGCGTGCAAACGGTGGTGGTGGGCGGCGCCCACGCCACGCTGATGCCGGAGGATGTAGCCCGCTGGGCTGATGTGGTAGTTACGGGCGAAGCTTACTACACCTGGCCGCAGATCATCAAGGATTTTCAGAACGACACGCTCCAGCCGTGGTATAACGATACCGCGTGGGCCGACCTGACCGGAGTCGCCCCTTTAACCGACCGGATCATCGAGCAGGTTCAGGAAACCCGCCGCTATTGGACCCCGCTGATGGAAATTACCCGCGGCTGTCCGCGCAACTGCTCCTTTTGTACGGCTATTCGGGTTAGCGGGCAGAAGATGCGCTTCCGGCCCATCGACGAAATCGTCGAGGAGATCGAACGGCGCAAAATCGACCGTTTCTTCCTGACCGACGACAACTTTGGCCTGGCTTTTGCCATCGATCCGGATTACACCGAGCGATTATTCTTGGCCCTGGAAAAGTTGCCTCTGCGCGGCTGGACCACCCAGGCTGAAATGATGGTGGCCAAATACCCGGAGCTGCTCAAATTGGCTCGCCGGGCTCACCTGGACAAGTTCTTCATCGGCTTTGAGTCGGTTAACCCGGATAACCGGCGAGAGTTGGGCGGCAAGAGCAAAGGGCTGACTAAACAGTATCAGGAGGCTATCGACGCCATCCACAGCCACGGCATCGGGGTGGTTGGCCTGTTTGTCTTTGGCTTCGATTCCGACACGCCGCAGGTGATGTGGGATACCTGGGAGTTTGCCAAACGGTCCGGGCTGGATAGTATGAGCGCCACCGTGCTCACACCCTATCCCGGTACGCCCTTCCGGGCGCAGTTGATCAGCGAAAACCGGCTGATGCCTGATAAAAGCTGGCGCTACTACGACACCGCCCACGTAGTTTACTATCCAAAGTCAATGACGGTGGCCGAGTTCGAGCAGGAGTATGATCGGGTCTGCCGCGCCATCTATTCGCCCTTGCGGATTGCCCAGCGGGGGCTGCGGGCGCTGAGTCGACATCCCGTTCGCCGGATGCCGGCCAAACTATTCGGCAGCTTCAGCACCGATTACGGCTATCGCCGCACCTTCGCCTGGCGACACGCCTTTTCCTCTTCATCCAGCAGGTGACCGGCACTTCCAAACTAATCTTGGCTTGGAATTGACCCCAAATCCCTTTAATTTTTGCTCGGAAATCGTGGTTAAGTGCCGGTCACCTGGTAACCGGATAATTACCAAAAAAGGACGCCTGTCTCAGCGTCCTTTTTGATTTGCTGTTTTGCTACCGTGGCTGTTTACCGCCAGGTAAACTTGCGCCGTTCGCTCTCGGGGCTGATGGCAGTGCCCGAGCCGTCGTCGTTAAGCCGTTCGACCTGCACATACCACTCGTACAGATTATCCGGTCCATCAACCTGGCCAAACAATGACATCGGCACAAGCCATTCCGTCTCCTTGATATTGGCCCCCTGGTAAGTAGGTTTATTCTCAAAGAGATAGACCAGCCGGACCGCATACTGCTCGTCGGGGGCCAGTTCACCCACCGGTTCCCAGCGTAAAACGATGGTATTGCCAAAGATGAAGGCAAAACCATCTTCCGGCTCAATCAGTTGAGGAGCAGCATACTTCATCGCCGGGGCGGGCGCCTCCTCGGATTCGTCAGGGGTGGGCGTTTCAACCGGCTCCTCCGATACAGGCGTATTGGTCGGCGCGGGTGTGTCGGTCGGCGCCGGCGTGTCGGTTGGCGGCGCTGCAGGTGTATTGGTCGGCACGGGCGTTGGCGTCTCCGTGGCTGGAGCCGGGGTGTTGGTGGGCAACTCAGTTGGGGTTGAGGTTGGCGGTAAGGTTGGCGTAGCCAACGGAGAAGTGAGCGGCGACTCAAAAATTGGCTGCTCAATCCCTATCGCAGTTGCCTCGATCTCGTCCGGCGCATCATCCGACGCGCCGCCCAAACCCACGCTGGCCAACAGGGACTGGCCAGGGCCGCTTTGGGCCGCCAGCCAGCCGCCCCCCAGGCAAATCACACAGGCCAAAATAATCACCACAACCGATCCGGACAGGACCATCCGGGGCAGCCAGGAAGTTTCTTCGTCCTGGGCCGCTTGCGCAGCGGCTTGCTCAGCAGTCAACGGGCCGGCAGCGGCCTTGTCTTTGGGCTGGAGCTGAGTTGCTGCGGCAGCTTTGGCCAGTGGTGGCGCACCCGGTTTGGCCGGCTGGCCAGGCCTGGCTTCACCGGCTCCAACCGGAACAGGCGCAGGGCCAGCTTTTTCTGGCGGCGGGGGCGACAGTTCTGCTTTAGCCGCTTCCGCCTCAGCAACTTCTGCCTCAGGC
>CAYZHI010000147.1:0-8238 GCA_964477335.1 uncultured Caldilineaceae bacterium
ACGCACTTTTGTGGCCCGGTCCAAGATCGAGCGCCGCACCACGCAAATGAAGAGTTTCTCGGAGCAAATGTTGGAGGAAGGGCACCGGCCTGGCTCCCAGTTGCTGTCGTTGCGCCACGAGAAGGCCACCGGCCATGTCGCGGCCATGCTCCAGATCAAAATCGATGATTGGATTTGGGTTTTGGAACGGCTACGATACGCCGATGATGAACCGATTTGTATCTCCCTGACCTATCTTAATTTGCCGCTTGAGGTAGCTCTAACCCCGGCCGAGCTGCAACGCGAAACATCACTCTGGGCCATCCTGGAACAAAAGGGCATCCGCTTGAAAAGATCAGAAGCAACGGTGCAGGCCATCCCAGCCGGTGAACGAGAAGCCGAACTTCTCCAGATCGAGACCGGCGCGCCGCTGTTGTTGGTTGAGGGCGTGGTCTACACCGACGACAACACCCCGGTTGAGTATCACCAAATGTTCAACCGCGGTGACCGCTACAAGTATTCGATCCAGTCCTCTCGCTAACAGTCTACCGGCGATATCAAACAAAATTAGTAACAACATCATTACGGAGAACACAATGACGAATTCCTCCCCGACAACCGGACACAATGGCGATCAGATTGGGACGAAACTGAACCGGCAGATGCAGGTAATGTGGCTATTGGAACCCGGTATCTTCGAGTTGCGCCAACAGCCGATTTATGAGGTTGGTCCCGGCGAGGTCTTGGTTCAGATGGCCTACTGCGGCATCTGCCCCTGGGATGTGCGGGTCTACCTGGGCAAGAAGAACGTCCGCCTGCCGCGGGTCATGGGCCATGAAGCGACCGGCCGGATCGTTAAGCTAGGTGAGGGGGTGAAACACCTGGCGGTCGGCCAGCGGGTGGTAGCCGATTTCATCGTCAAATGCGGGGTTTGCGTCAATTGCCGGCGCGGCCGGGAGAATCGTTGTCTGAACCCTCAATTCCCCAACAGCGCGTATGAAGAATTCGCCGTTGTACCGTATCAAAACATCCATCCCATTCAAAAAGAGAGCACCAGTTTCAAAGCAGCCGCCTTCACCGAACCGCTGGCGTGCGTGGGGCGCGGGCAAAAGATGTTCAGGCTGGCTCCTGGCGAGGTCGAGTTGGTGATTGGGGCCGGCCCGATTGGCCTGATGCACATGCAAGTCGCCAGGCGGTATGGGGCCAAAGTCATCGTCGCCGACCTGATTCCCGAACGGCTGGAGCTGGCCAGACAGTTGGGCGCCGACGTCATCTGCAACAATGCCGACGGTCAGCTTAAGGAAGTGGTCAATGAGGTTACCGACGGCCAGGGCGCCGATGCGGCGGTTGTGGCCGTGGGGGTGGCTCCCCTGGTGGTCCAGGCGGCCGAATGTTTGGGCGAGGGCGGCCGCTTGAATATCTTCGCCGGTATCTACCCCCCCGCCACCCTGGATATCGATCCCAACCTGATTCATTATAAAGAATTGGTGCTCACCGGCTCGGCCGACTCCACGCCGCAAGATATGCACGAGGCGCTTCAGTTCATTGAAACTGGCCAGGTCAAGGTCGAAGAACTGATTTCCCACCTGCTGCCGCTGGCAGAGTTGCAGCAAGGTTTCGAGCTGGTCAAAAATCAGCAGGGCTTTAAGGTGATGGTCGAAATTGGCGGAGAGTCGATCTGATGGCTTCAACCAGTCCTGACATCCTGGCGGTTGATGTTGGCACCTCTTCCCTCAAAGCTGTGCTCTACAACGCGGCGGGCGCAGTCGTCGGCTCGGCCACCCGGCGCTACGACTATCGTTCTGAAAATCCCGGCTGGGCCGAGGGCAATCCGGCCGATTGGTGGGCGGCCTTTGAGGGCGCTTTGGCCGATCTGCAGCAGCAAGGCTTTGCTCTAACCAAAGTTGAAGGCATCTCTTTCACCGGCCAGATGCACACGGCCGTGCTTTTGGATGAGGCCGGTCAACCGCTGGAACCCACCATCCTGTGGCTGGACCGGCGGGCCGCAGCCGAAACTGCCGAGCTGGCCGCCAGGCTGCAATTGCCGCCTTATCAAATCAACAGCACCTACACTTTGCCCAAACTCCTGTGGCTAAAACGTCACCGGCCCGAGGTGATCGAAAAAATTCGGACGATCTTGTGGCCCAAGGATTATTTGCGCTTCCGGCTGACCGGCCTGCTCGGCACCGACATGACCGAGGCGGGCGGGGCAGCTCTGCTGAATTGGCAGAATCGAAGCTGGGCAACCGACCGGCTGGCCCTGGTTGGACTTGAACCGGCCGTACTGCCGCCAGCGTATGAAGCCAACGCCGTGGTTGGCCCGCCGCGGCCTGAGCTGGCCGGCCGCTTGGGCTTGAATCCCGCGGCCAGGGTGGTGGTCGGGATGGGCGATGTGGCCGCCCTGATTGGCGGGGCCCCGCCCCAGCCGGGCCGGGTGGTCTGCTCGCTGGGCAGCTCGTCGATGATCTTTATGGCCCTGGCCGAGGATCAGCAGCCTCAAGACCCCACCCACCGCCTCTACTCCTATCCCCTGGGACCCTATCGCCTGCTGGGCGGGGTCTCTTCAACTACCGGCGCGGCTCTGGTTTGGGCCTACCAGCAGATCGCCGCCGAGCAAAGTTTTGAGCAAGTGATGGCGGCAGCCGCTCAAGTGGCGCCTGGGGCCGCCGGGCTGTGCTTTATTCCCTACCTGGCCGGCGAGCGAACGCCCTATTGGCTGGATAACATTCGGGCCGGTTTTTATGGGTTGCAACTTTCCCATACGCGCCTCCACCTTATCCGGGCCGTCATGGAAAGTGTGGCTTACAGCTTGCGCCACCTGCTGGATATCTATGCGGAGTTAGGCGCGCCGGTCACCGAGTTAGTTTTGGCCGGCGGGGGTACCCAAACCCCGGGGTTGGCCCAAATCATCGCCGACGTCTGCCAATATGATGTGGCCATTTATACCGAATCTGAAACCGTCACCCGGGTGTTGTACGCCTTGTGCCGGTCAGCTCTGGATCAAGCCGATTTTGACGAAATCCTGGTGAACACTTTTCCCGCGCCGAGCGTAATGCCTTGCCAGCGTGACTACGCTAACGATTATCAGCGGAGTTATGAGGCTTATCGGCGTTTGGCCGATTTTGCCTTGCAAGAAGCGTCCCACGCGGAGACGGCAATGTGAAGACCCTGGAGGTTTTAAAAACTTGTAGGGTCTAGATTAACTCAAAAGGAGCAGAAAATGATTGGAAAATCAAGACGACTTGGCCGCCTGTTAGTGGGCGAGCAAAAACGCTGTGTGTTGATCCCCCTCGATCACGGCGGCTGGCTTGGCCCGGTGAAAGGACTTGACCGCCCCCAGGCCATTGTTGAAGCAGTCATTAAAGGGGGCGCCAATGCCTTACTCATCTCGCCCGGTTTTTATAAAGCCGTGGCCGCGGTTGTGCCTTCCTCGGTTGGGATTGTGCTACGGCTAAGCGTAACTGCCGGCCTGAGCGCAGCGGGGACTCAAGAGACGCCGATTGCCTCGCTGGAAACAGCTTTGCGCATGGACGTTGACGCCGTTGCGGTTTCGGTCTTTTTTGGCCGGGCGGGCGACGTCGAGATTTATCGCTGGTTGGCCCAACTGGCCGACGCCAGCCAGAGCTATGATATGCCCGTTGTGGCCGAAATGATGCCTCCACCGGACACTTTCTATGACGCCAAGGCTATTGCCCATGCCGCCCGTATTGGTATGGAGCTGGGCGCCGACATTATCAAAACGAACTATTGCGGCGATATCGAGGCCTTCAAGCAGGTGGTCACTGCGGCGCCGGTGCCGATCATCGTGGCCGGCGGCCCCAGCGAGGGGGGCCAGGATACCACCCTGAGCGTGGCTCGAGATGCCATCAAGGCCGGGGCAGTGGGAGTGGCCTTTGGCCGGCGAGTCTGGCAGGCCGACGACCCCGAAGGTGTGACTCGCCAACTAAAACAGGTGATTTTTGCGGATAACTGACAATCTTAAGATTGTCCTACAAACCTTTATTTTCAGAGTATCAGGAGAAGAAATATGGAAAAGATCAAAGCGATATCCTACGGAGTTGGCAATATCGGTCGGGACATCGCCCGCTTTATGGTTGACAAAGGCGTCATTATCACGGGCGCCATCGACCTGAAGAACGTGGGCAAGGACCTGGGTGATGTGATCGGCATCGGTCGAAAACTCAACGTTGAAATCAGCGACAATGCCGATGAGGTGCTTTCCCAGACCGCCGCGGACATCGCGCTCATCGCCGTTGCCACATCCATGGAGAAGATATATCCCCACGTTAAAAAGTGCCTGGAAGCAGGACTCAACGTGATTACCACTTCCGAGGAAGCCTCCTATCCCTGGACATCCTCCCCCGCAATTGCCGCGAAACTGGACCGGATCGCCAAGGAAAACGGGGTCACCGTGACCGGTTCGGGCATGCAGGACGTTTTCTGGGCCAACCTGATTACCACCCTGACCGGCGCAGCACACCGGATCGAGTCCGTCGAGGGACGGACCATGATCAACATGGATGAACTCGGACCTATGGTAGCGGAGTTCTACGCCGTGGGCAGGAAAGCCGACGACATCTACGAGATGATCGAGAAAAACGAAAAACTGCCTCTGGGCGACGAGGTTGTCTGTCTCCGCATGGATCTGGAAAACCAGATTTCAGACTTAGGGCTTACGACGAAAACCATCACCGAAAGCGTCAAGCCGATCATTCTCGATCACGATCTGCCCTGCAAAGCGTTCAACAAGGTTATCCCGGCCGGGGATGTGACGGGGCTGGACAACACGATCGTGATCGAGACCGTCGAAGGCATCCTTTTCAAGGCGACGCAGACGGCCAAAGTCTACGAGCAGGGGGAGCATGACATCAACGAGTGGATTATCAAGGGGGTGCCTACCATACACCTGCGAAACGACAATCCCCCTACACTCCTGGGAACCAGCTCGCAGATCGTCAATCGAATACCCGATGTCATCAACGCGAGACCTGGCTACGTTACCATCGATGAGCTGCCGAAGCTGGTGTGCAAGGTCCGGTCCCTGGAGCACTATCTGAACACCTGAACACCACTTATTGTGGAACTAATCAATGAGACGATCTCAAATGAGTGACGTTGATATTCTGGTTCAAAACGGGCTGGTCGTGACCATCGATGAGCGGCAGCCGGTCATCGAAGATGGGGCTGTGGCGGTTAACGCCGGCCGCATCGTGGCGGTGGGGCCAACGGCCGAGGTCGCCGGACAGTATCGGGCCAAAAAGGTGCTCGATGCCCGGCGCAAGGCGGTGATGCCCGGCTTTGTCGACACCCACCACCATTTTTTACAGAATTTCCACAAAGGCACCCGCGACGACCTGACCCTGCTCGACTGGATCGACAACGTCTCTGTGCCCCGCATCCGGGTGGCGGTGCAGGATTACCTCACGGGCGTCTACGACATTCAGATTCACGCCTCCAAACTGGGCTGCGTCGATGCCATCAAGGCGGGCATCACCACAATTTTGAATATGGAGTGGGCCACCCACCCCTCGGTGATCGATGTGTTTGAGCAGGCCGGTATCCGGGTGCGGCACACCATCACTATGACCGACCAGTGGATTTCGCCGGAGGTGATCTTGCCTCACGACCGGCTGCTGGCCCTGGCCGATGAGCTGCTGGAACGCTGCCGCTCCTCGGTCAACGGCCGGGTTTCCTTCAGCTACGGCCTGGCCTGCCCCAATTCGTGCAGCGTGGGCCTGATCAAGGAGGCGCGGGCTTTGGCCGACCGCAACCAGGTCCCCATCCACATCCACATCGCTGAAACCAAATACGAGTGGGACAACATCCACAACCTGTTCGGTACGACCCCGACCGGTCACCTGCACAACCTGGGTCTGCTGGGGCCGGATGTTCAGGGCGCCCATAGCATCTGGCTGTCTGACGAAGACATCGAGCTGTATCGCGGGACCGGCACGAAAGTGGCCCACAATCCCGAGTGCAATATGAAGATTGCCGACGGTATCGCCCCGATCACCAAGATGCTGGAGGCCGGGGTGGTCGTCTCGCTGGGCACGGATAGCTGCGCCGTAAATGACAACATGGATATGTTCGAGGCGATGCGCACGGCCGCCTTTCTGCAAAAAGTGACGACCATGAACCCGGCGGCGCTGCCAGCTTCGACGACCCTGCGGATGGCAACCCTGGGCGGGGCCGAAGCCCTGGGTATGGCCGCTGAGATCGGTTCGTTGGAGGTCGGGAAAAAGGCCGACCTGATCCTGGTTGATCTGAGCGGCGCGCACATGCGCCCGATCAACAATCTTGAAAACAGCCTGGTCTACTGCGCCAACGCCAATGACGTCCACACCGTCATCTGCGATGGCCAGGTGGTGATGGAAGATCGCCGGATTCTGACCTTGGATGAGGAGGAATGGGTCAGCCAGGCCACCCGGTATGCCTACGAGCGGTTTACCGCCGCAGGGATCAAATTGCCGAGCTATTACAGTTTTTAGGGGGATTGATGTTGATGGAAAAACAAATCACTGCCCGGGCTTACTATGATGCGCCCTCGGTCGAAGCCGTTGACTCCTTTTACAACGGTATGCGTCGCCACTGGCAGCCGGTTTTGCCGGCGGCAGAGCTGGCCCCCGGTGAACTCAAGAGCGTCGAGTTGCTGGAGGAAAAGATTCTCCTAACCCGGCTCAACGGCCAGTTGGTGGCTATGCAAGATCTGTGCCGCCACTTTCAAGCCCGGCTTTCGACCGGAGAAATCCGGGAAATAGAAAACTTTGGCCAATGTGTGTCGTGCCATTACCACGGTTGGGCTTACGATGCCACCGGCCAGTGCGTTGAAATTCCGCAGCTGGTTGCGGGGCGTGACATTCCACAAAGCGCGCGGGTGTCAACTTACCCTGTGCAGGAAAAGTACGATTTGATCTGGGTTTGCCTGGAACCCGCGCCCCAGTTCGACCTGCCCGACTTTCCTGAATTTGACGACCCTGCTTTCCAGGTCGGGCCGCTGCGAACCTACGAACCATAGGCTGCGGCCGCGCCGCGTGTATTGATGGGTACGCTGGATGATACCCACTTTCCCTGGGTCCACGAAGGTATTTTGGGCGACCGTGCCCATGCTCAGGCCCCCGATCACAAAGTATGGCGGGAAGGCCGCTATCTGCGAGTTGAGTTTACTACCGCCCAGCCCGAAAATGCCATCGTTGAGGAAGAGGGCGAAGCCGGTGAACATACTTTTGTGCAGGATGTGGATTACTCTTACCACGTTGGAGTCCCCAATGTCTTGCGGCTGGTCACGATCCATCGCCCCCTCCGGGCCAAAGATGAGGCCCGGGTCTACGTTATCTGGCTGGCGACCTGCCCGCGCAAATATAACGAAACCGACAGCTTCTGGCGACTGGCCCGTAATTTCGATGTGGACCCGGCCCGAGATCATATTTACGAAGAATTTGAAGATGCGGTGCGGGCGCAGGACCGGCCTATGGTTGAAAGTCAGCGGCCGTGGCTCCTGCCGCCCTTCTGGACCAAGATCGAACTACCGCTTCGCCCGGCTGATCTACCGCTATTGGAATACCAGAAGTGGTTGGAAGAATTGGGGATTGCAACGGCGGTGTAATCGTTATCTTATCCTAATATACAGCGAGGTATTGACTATGAAGATCGCACGTCTGCACGAACCGCTCAAAATGCAGGTTGAAGAGTTTGAAAAACCGACCATTGGTCCTGACGAAGTTCTGGTCAAGGTCGCTGCTTGCGGTGTCTGCGGCACCGATGTCGAAGCTTACCTGGGCAAAGTGCCGCGGGGCTGGACCATCACCTATCCCTTCCGGATGGGCCACGAAGTAGCCGGGACAGTGGTTGAAGTCGGTCAAAATGTCACCAATGTCAAACCGGGCGACCGGGTAGTGCCGGATGGCCGCCTGATCTGCGGCTATTGCTACTATTGCCGCCGCGGCATGTTCAGCGCTTGCGAGAATCAGGGCTACTTTTCCGGCGGCCTGGCCCAGTACAGCAACTATCCCTATCAAAACCTGACCAAAATCCCCGAGGGCGTCTCTCTAGAAGAGGCGGCCTTTGCCGAACCGCTGGCCTGCGTTATCAACGGCCAATCCAAGTTGGAAGTGCCTTTTGGCGGCGTCGCTGTGGTCATCGGCGATGGGCCGATTGGTTTACTCCATCTGCAATTATTGCGGCATCGCGGCGCGTTCACGGTGATGGTCGGCTTGCTGGAGCACCGGCTGGCCCTGGCCAAGGAGTTGGGGGCGAATGTGG
>CAYZHI010000148.1:0-8198 GCA_964477335.1 uncultured Caldilineaceae bacterium
TGCAATTCGCGGGCCAGCGCCGGAATCCAACCCTCCGGCGCGCCGCTCAGTTCCCCAGCCGCCGCATCAACCGCCACGCCTAACTCAGCCGCCAAAGCCAGCATAAATGCAGTCATCTGGCTGGGCCGCAGTGGCAGCCGGTGATCGGCCATGGCCCCGGTCACGCTGGGGCTGCTTTCAACCACGTAGAGGCGGTTCATCTCGGTTTGGTCGGCCCGCACCCGGCGTTTGTTACTGAAATCGCGGGCATAACGGACCCCGATCGGACCGGCGGCCAGAAAATCAGCTTCCAGGGCCAGCACCCGGTCGGCTCGATCAAAACGGTAGACGGGGTTGGCATCCTGTCCAAAGGCGATGATGGCCCCCTGGCGAGCCTGGTCGCGATTGACCGGCTCGTACTGGTGCCATCTGGCCTCAGGGAACTGCTCGAGGAGAGCCTGTAACTGGCCGGCCAGCGCCGGCGAAGTCACCGTTTCGGTGAGAATACGCAGCCCGGCTCCCTTTTTCAAGCTTTGCTTCTGCATTTCAACCGTCAAGGTGGAGACAAAGGCGCTCCAGGTACTGATCAGCCCGGCATTGTTGACCAACTGGGAGCGGTCCGGGTCCCACAGGCCCAGCACCGAGGCCTGCATAAATGTATCGGTAGCGCCCAAACTGCCGGGATGCTCCGGGTTACCCTCAATTTTAGTTGGCCGGCCCGTGTGGCTTTCGGCCAGCACGCCGGTGGCAATGCCGCGCAGTTGGGTGGCCGTGGCAAAGAAGAGGGGCTGGCCCGGCACCACCTCCTCGGGCGCCCGCACATACGGCAGAATTTTCTCCGACTTGGTGGGCGAACAGGCCGCCAGGCCGCCCAGGGCCAGCGACGCCGCCATCAGTTTGAGGAAGTTGCGGCGGCCCACCGGGTTCAGCCATTGGTCTGCCCCCTGGGGAAATTCATGGTCCAGTAAATCTTTGAACTCTTCGGTTTCGGCCAGCTCATCGAGGCTGCGCCAATATTTCCGGCCGGTTGTTTCGGCCAGACGGGTCCGGATTGCAGATAGATCAAGATTCTTTCTCATAGCTCCCATTACCGGTGACAGATTGAACAATCATCCAAGCGACCAACTTCAATACCGTATTCCGCCACAAGTTCCTGACCCATCACAAGTTGTTCGTGATTGGCCGGCATTTCGTAATCGATGGCAAAGACCTCAGCCACGGGTCGAATAAACTGTTCAGGCTGGCGATGGCATTGCAAACACCATTCCATTTGGAGGGTCTCGGCTTTCCACATCAGCGGCATCCGGTCCACGTCACCGTGGCAGCTCTCGCAGCCAATGCCCTTGCTAACATGAATGCTGTGATTGAAATAGACAAAGTCAGCCACATTGTTGACCCGGTTCCATTGGAGCGGTAGACCACTGCTGAAACTGGTGCGCACCGGCTCCAGCATCACCGACTCAGTCCAGACTTGCGAGTGACAGGTCATACAGGTTTCAGTAGGCGGAATACCGGCAAAAGAGGAATCCTCAACCGAGGTGTGACAATAGCGACATTCGATGCCCAACTGCCGGACGTGATGCAGATGGCTAAAGGGAACTGGTTGCTCCCGGGCCACACTGACACCGGTCATAAACGGCGATCTCACAAAGAAGTGGAGAGCTACACCCAGCCCAACGGCCACCAGACCTGCGCCGATAATGGAGAAACGGGCAATCGTATTCATACTGGGATGAAAGATTTGTTTCATAGGCAGCTCCGCAAGCGCTAATCGAAGAATGTCCGACAGATGCCGACAGGCAAGTAGGGACACCAGTCAAACGACTCGAAAATTAATTTTGTTTAATCTGAAAAGTTCTAGTTTGTGGGGGCTAAGTTCGAAAAGCTTCTCTTAAAACAGGCCGGTCGGTTCCCCCCAGTTGGTCAGTTATGTTGGTCCAATACCACGACGCGACCGGCGCTGGCAGCCTGTTCATTCAGGAGATTATGGATTACATCCAAGGAGTTTGCCACTACCATTAGTAGGCAACGTTGCATAATATACCTCACACTGCTTAAGATGCAAAATTTGGGATGAAACTTTGGCGACCCTTTGCATCTGATGTACCATAATACAGATGAATCGCCAAAGCCTATTGTCAATTTAGCGGTTAGAGTGGGCGGCTGAAGTGTACAAAAAGTCATACAAGCTAGCTTTGTTTATAACGGCTTTCATAGTTCGTTACCACGGATTTTGCACAGAGTTGGGTTAAAATTATTGGATTTGCGATGCTGTAGGTCGGCCCGAGAGTACAAATTGTCGAGTCGAATTCAGCGTTTGAGGCCGATGGTTACAATTCAAGGGAGTTTGAATGGACGGACTAACCTTCATCTGGTTAATAGCGGGTTTTATTTTGCTGATTGCCGGGGCTGAACTGCTGGTGCGTGGGGCGTCTCGACTGGCCCTGGCTGCCGGCATTTCACCGTTGGTCATCGGTTTGTCGGTGGTTGCCTACGGCACCAGCGCTCCGGAACTGGCAGTGAGTATTCAATCAAGCTTCCAGGGTGCAGCCGACATTGCCCTGGGGAACGTAGTCGGCAGCAATATTGCCAACATCTTGCTGATCCTGGGCATCTCCGCTACAATTGCCCCGCTGATAGTAGCCCAGCAGTTGGTGCGCCTGGATGTGCCCCTGATGATCGGGCTGTCGGTATTGGTGCTATTGCTGGGTCTGGATGGCCGGCTGGGCCGGTTGGATGGGCTAATTTTTTTTGCCGGGGCTATTGGCTATACCGTCTTTGTGATTCGGCAAAGCCGGCGGGAGAATCAGGCGATTCAGGAGATGTACCGGCAGGAATTCGGTCGGGTTCAAGAGAAAACAGGTAGGCAGGGTTGGCTGCTCCAAATTGGTCTGGTGATGGCCGGCCTGGCCCTGCTGGTGCTGGGCGCTCGCTGGCTCGTTGATGGGGCGGTTGAAATTGCCGACTTTTTTGGCGTCAGTGAGTTGATTATCGGCCTGACCATCGTCGCCGTGGGGACTTCGCTGCCCGAAATCGCCACATCGGTGGTGGCCAGCCTGCGGGGTGAACGGGATATCGCCGTGGGGAATGTGATCGGCAGCAATATCTTCAATATCTTGACCGTTTTAGGCATTTCCGGTCTGGTTGCCCCGGCCGGGCTGGCGGTTGCGACCTCGGCCCTGCACTTCGACATCCCGGTGATGATTGCCGCGGCGCTGGCCTGTTTACCGATTTTCTTCACCGGCAACCTGATTGCCCGCTGGGAAGGGCTGTTATTCCTGGGCTACTACGGCGCCTATCTGCTCTACCTGGTGCTGGCGACAACCCGCTCACCGGAGTTAGCCACCATGAACATCATTATGCTGCTCTTTGTTCTGCCGCTGACATTGGTAACCCTGTTCGTATCGCTGCTGCGCACCCTCCGGCTCAAACGGCGCAGCTTAGCCACCGATGAGGTCACCGGATGAGCTACCGCAACTTATCCCTATTGTTGGGTCTGGTGATCCTGGTCACTGTAGCCGGATTACTCATTTTTGCCCAGCCCCTTCTGCAATCATTGCTGATTGCCGGATTGTTGGGCTACTTGCTCGATCCGTTGGTTGGCCAGTTAGAAGGCCGCTTCAAACTGCGCCGGGCCGTAGCCGCCGGGCTAACTTACACCCTTACGCTGTTGATGCTGGCCGGACTGGTAGCCGGAGTCGGCGCAGTAGTTTGGGGACAGTGGCCGCGCTTGAGCCAGGAACTGTATGACGCCCTGGCCGAGATGGGTAGCTGGCTGGAGCGGCCCATCTTTATCATCGGTTACGAACTGCATCCTCTCACCGTGCTGACCAGCCTGCGCCAAATGGCGACCAGTACGGCGGCTTCGATGCCGCTCGGCTCCGTAGGAATGTTAAATTCGATTACCGACAGTCTCCTCTGGAGCACCCTGGTTTTGGTCAGCCTCTACTATTTTTTGAAGGACGGGCCAAAGATCAAGCCGTGGCTGATCGGCTGGTTACCGGCCAAATCTCAGGCCGAAGGACGCCGGCTGCTGGATGAAATCGACCTGGTCTGGAGTGTTTTTCTGCGGATGCAGTTGCTCATCTTCCTGATCCTGGCCCTCTTGTTTGTGGCCAGTACCTGGCTGATTATCTGGCTATTTCGAGCCGGCTGGTTGCCCCTCTCGCCGGTGGGGTTGATTATTCTCTTCATTTTAGTTTATACCGGCATTCAACAGATCGATAATCTGTGGCTGCGACCGCAACTGTTGGGACGCAGTTTGCAATTACATCCAGGGGTAGTGTTCGTTAGTTTGATTGCCGCCCTGGCTCTGAGCGGATTGCTGGGCGCGCTGATTATCGTGCCGTTGCTGGCGACGGTTAAAATTATCTTTATGTATCTACACGCCAGGTGGCTGGGGGTGTCGTACTGGCCGGAGCCGGCCTCACCCCCGGAAAATGAAGCGATATTGGTAGAAAACCGGATTCTTCAGAAAGATGGTGTTAACTGATGGAATTTATTACCAACATAATTGATATTTTTATGCATCTTGACAAATATCTCACCGAAATTGTCGCAAATTACGGCGTGTGGACCTACTTATTGCTCTTTCTGGTCATCTTCTGTGAAACGGGGCTGGTGATCACCCCCTTCCTGCCGGGCGACTCGCTCCTGTTTGCGGCTGGCGCGTTGGCCGGCCTGGGCGCCTTAAATATAGTCTGGTTGATCGTGCTGCTCAGTATAGCGGCCATCCTCGGCGACACCGTCAACTACTGGATTGGCAATTACATCGGGCCACGCGCCTTTAGCGGCAATATTCGCTTTTTGAAAAAGGAGTACCTGGACCGCACCCACGCCTTTTACGAGAAACACGGCGGCAAAACGATCATCCTGGCTCGTTTCATCCCTATTATCCGCACCTTTGCGCCCTTTGTAGCCGGGATTGGGGCGATGACCTATAGTCATTTTCTGACTTACAATGTTGTCGGCGGCATCATCTGGGTTGCCTCCTTTACCCTGGCCGGTTATTTCTTTGGCAACCTGCCGGTGGTCCAACACAACTTTTCGCTGGTTATTGTGGCTATTATCATCATCTCGCTGGCACCGATGGTTTTCGAGTTCCTGAAAAACCGGCTGGCCAAACCGCCGGTGCAAAACTTACCCGAATCCGAGTAAACCGGTCGAAACAGCTCCTGGTGTAGCGCCCCGGAACGTAACAAAGCGGGCGGAGAATCTCCTGGTCATAGCCGGGCCATCGAGTTGGGTGGCCCGGTTTGCTGTTTTTGTCCCACCCCGAAAATTGACATATCTTCCCCTCCTCCAGATAATTATGGTTAAGGTTATTGTAACCATCACCACCCAACCAATTATCCCCCCCACCTACCCAAGGAGTAGTATTATGTCCAGCGAAGATGCAAAACTGATTCTAATTGTCGACGATGAAACCCGCATGCGGCGCTTCATGCAAATGAATCTGGATTTGGAAGGCTACCGGGTCATCGAAGCCAGCAACGGCCTGGAGGCGCTCGACCGGGTCCGCGAGGATTTGCCCGACCTGATCCTGCTCGATGTGATGATGCCGGAGTTAGACGGTTTTGAAACCCTGCGGATCATCCGCGAAACTTCCACCGTACCGGTCATTATGCTAACGGTCCGTGACGATGAGAGCGACAAGGTCAAAGGGCTGGAATTGGGCGCCGACGATTATGTGACCAAACCGTTCAGCCCCCGCGAATTGGCCAGCCGCATCAAAGCCGTGCTTCGCCGCACCGAGATGGACTCCCCCGCCGAGAAATCGATGCTGGTGATCGACGATTATCTGCAAATCGATTTCAATCGCCGCCAGGTCTTTGCCGGCGGTAAGGAGGTCAAACTCCGCCCCACCGAGTACCGCCTGCTCTACCATCTGGTCAAAAACGCCGGCTATACGCTTACCCATGAACAAATCTTGGCCAAAGTGTGGGGCTACGAATACCGGGACGAAAGCCAATACGTGCGGCTTTATATTACCTACCTGCGCCAAAAAATCGAACCGGATCCGGGCAATCCCAAATACATCTTAACTGAGCGCGGGCTGGGCTATCGCTTTGTCGATTTTAACCAGCCATAATGAAAATTTGTGTGATTGCCAATCCCCGGGCCGGTGGTTTTAGCAGTTTTCAGAAACAAATCAACCGGGCCTGCGATCGCCTGGTTAAATTGGGCTGCTGGGTTGAACAGGTGGAAACGCAAGCCGCCGGTGACGCAACCACCCTGGCTCGCCAGGCTGCCGCGCAGGGTTTTGACGTGGCGGTGGCCGTGGGTGGCGATGGTACGGTCAACGAAGTCTGCAACGGTCTGGCCGGAACCGAGACGGCCCTCGGCGTTCTGCCGGCCGGCACCGGCAACGTTTACGCCGCCGACGTGCGGATTCCCATTTGGTCGCCGCTCAAACCGGAAGCGATCCTGGCTGCGGCCGATATCATTGCGGCGGGCAAGCGCCGCCGGGTAGATCTGGGCCGGCTTCATCTGGTCGATGGCCGCAGTCGCTATTTTTTGATGTGGTGCGGCATCGGGCTGGATGCGGCCATCAGCCAGGCTCGCCGGCCGATGCAACCCCGCTCCCTGAATTATGCCAGTTGGGCGGTCGCGGGGCTGATCGTGGCAGTCGATTTTATGGGGACGCCGGCCACCCTCGTCACCGACCACAGGACGATTAAAGAGCGGCTTCTGCTGGCGGTGGCCAGTAACGGCCAGTTGTATGGCCGCATCTGGCGCATGGCCCCGCAGGCCAAGATGGATGATGGCTTGCTGGACGTAGCGGTTATGTCCGGCCACGGCTGGCCGTCAACGGTCAAACATCTGGTCGGTCTAACCTTTGGACGACACGTGAAAGACCCTGACTTTGCCCTGTATCGCACCGCCAAACTGTCGATCTCAGCCAAACTTGAGCTGCCGGTGCATGTCGATGCCGAAACGGTCGGCGTCACCCCGGTGGAAATCGACGTGGCTCCGCTCGCCCTGAATATCGTTGTACCCAAAAATGTGCCAGACCGGTTATTCACTACCAGTAGCTGATCAAAACTGTTTGACAAAGAAAAAGTTTAGTGATATAGTTCACGATAAGAAATTCATCCTACCATCCTACCATATTTATCGACTACTCCACCTGCTCCAATCACCTCGCTTGCGTGTAACTGATCAACCAAAAAGAAGACGATCTTAAAAATCTAAAACAGAGAGGGTTTTTAAAATGAAAAAAACTGTCGCCGTATTGGGAGGCACCGGCAACGAAGGTCCCGGCCTGGCCTTGCGCTGGGCCAAATCAGGCCGGTACGAGGTCATCATTGGCTCGCGCCAGGCTGAAAAAGCTGAACGGGTGGCCGCCGAATTGAACCAAAAACTGGGCCAAAATCTGCTGCGCGGGCTGACGAACGAAGCGGCCGCCCAAGCCGCCGAAATCTGCGTTCTGACCGTCCCTTACAGCGCCCAGGGGCCAACCCTCACCGGCCTGCGTGAGCTACTACAAGGCAAAATCCTGATCGACGTGACCGTGCCGCTCCAGCCGCCCAAAGTCAGTCACGTTCATGTGCCGCCGGGCGGTTCGGCCGGCCAGGAGGCCCAGGCGATTTTAGGCGAGGGCGTGCGGGTAGTGTCGGCATTTCAGAATGTGGGCGCGGCCCACCTGGCCGAAGGCGACAGCCACATCGACTGCGATGTGCTGGTCTGCGGCGATGACAAAGAGGCCAAAGCCGAAGCCATCGCCCTGGCCGAAGCCGCCGGGATGCGCGGCATCGACGCCGGACCGCTGAGAAATGGCGTCGTGGTCGAGGGGTTGACCGCCGTCTTGATCGGTATCAATATCCGGCACAAAGCCAAAGGCGCCGGCATCAAGATAACCGGCATTTAAGATCAACTTTGAAAAATATTAGCCAAACAAAGGAGTTAAGCGATGAGTCAAGATAGAGTAGCCCTGTATTTGCAGGACGCCCACGAGCTGCGGGAAGGGATGAAACTGGCCCAATTTGCCGAAAAGCACGGTTTTGAGGCGGTCTGGCAGGCCGAAAGCCGGCTGGTCCGCGATGCCATCGTCCCCATGGCCGCTTTTGCCGCGGTTACCGAACGGATCAAGGTTGGTTCCGGGGTCATCAACAACTGGACCCGCAATATCGGCCTGCTGGCGGCCACTTTCCTGACCCTGGATGACCTGGCCCCCGACCGGATCATTTGCGGCATCGGGGCCTGGTGGGACCCGCTGG
>CAYZHI010000149.1:0-8127 GCA_964477335.1 uncultured Caldilineaceae bacterium
GAGGCTATCTCGGACAACAACCTGGACGCGGTTAGCCAAGACATTCTGGCTCTATCAGGCAATGTAGCGGCCGTCAATGACCAGGTTGACCAGGTGGTTGCCGTATCCGATAACCTGGCCACGATATCCAGCCAACTGCGCCAGTTGGAAGCGATATCGGACAACAACCTGAGCGGTATCAGCGCCGACATCCTGGCTCTGGCAGATAATGTGGCTGCGGTCAACGAGCAACTCGATCAGTATATGGCTGCCGCTGATAGTCTCCAGGCTCTGGCCACCCAACTGCGCACGCTGGAACCGTATGCCAATGTCGACTTCAGCCAGGTTGGACAGGATGTCGTGACCCTATCGAAGGATATCGCCGCAATCAACCAGCAGGTTGACCAAGTGGTGGCCGTAGCCGATAACTTGACCGTGTTGTCAGACCAGTTGCGGGCGTTAGAAGCGTTCTCGAACAACAACCTGAGCGCCATTAGCCAGGATATTGTGGCGATTTCGGAGAATGTGGGTACGATCAACCAGAACGTCGACGGTATTGTGGCCTCGGTGGATGAATATATCACCCTGGTCGACAACGTCCAGCAAAGTATTACCCAGGCCGAGGCTAATCTGGACAGCCAGCTCGCTTTGGCCAAGACCGTGATTACCATCGCGATGATCTGGATTTTGTTGGCCCAGTTGGCCCCGCTCTATCTGGGCTGGGAACTGGCCTTCGGGCGACGCAGCGGCTCACAGGCGGCTGCGTAGGCTAGCCAAATCGCCTTAACTTGTGGTTGCCAATGGGCAACCGGTAGTTATACTAAACGCATACTGAAATTTCCTGTTTGCTCCTGCCGGATTGCCAAATCCGGCGGTTATGGCCTGGATTTGGCAATCCAGGCCGAGCAACGTATGGAAATTTTACCGTGCGCTCAGTATACCAAAACCCGACCTGTTGTTCGACAGCAGGTCGGGTTCTCTTTTGGCCGTGGCTGCAGAAATCAAATCTCAGCCGATCAGGTTATATCCAACAAAAAATCCGACCGGTGACTGGCACGAGTCGGATTTTTGATTGGCTAACTAAAGTGGCAATCTACTGCTCTTGCAGGGCCGTCCAGACGCGCTCTGGGGTGAAGGGGATGCGGCGAATCCGCACCCCGGTGGCGTTGAAGATGGCGCTACCCAAAGCCGGGGCCACCCCATCCTTGGGAATTTCGGCAATGGCCTTGGCTCCAAACGGGCCGCTTGGTTCGACCGTCTGGACCAGGATGACTTCCAACTCTGGCATCTCGTCGGCCCGGTAGATTTTGTACGGGCCAAAGGCCGGATTGACCATCCGGCCCTGGTCGTCATAGACCATCTCCTCACAATGGCCGTAACCGAGAGCCTGGGTCATGCCGCCTTCCACCTGGCCGCTGGCCGTGATTGGATTGATCGCTACGCCGCAATCAACGGCCATCACCAGCTTTTTCACCGTTACCTGGCCGGTCTCGATATCAACCTCCACCTCGGCGAATTGGGCCGCAAACGGCGGCGGCGAGTCTGGCGATACATAGGAGGCCGTGGCCATAATCTGCCGCTGGTCGGCCTGGTGGAGCGAGTGCAGGGCAATCTCCTCCAGCGTCACCGAGCGACCATCCGGCGCATAAGCCCGGCGGTCGGCCAGAGTGACCCTGCTCCAGTCAGCCAGGCCCAGCATCAAGCCGGCCCGCTCTTTGATTTGTTCCCGCACCTGCTCGGCCGCCTTTTTCACCGCCATACCGGAGATATAGGTGGTGCTGGAGGCGTAGGCCCCGGTATCGAAGGGGGTCATATCGGTATCGCTGGAGTAAATGATGATGTCCTCGACCGGCACGCCCAATACTTCCGCCCCAATCTGGGCCAGCACGGTATCGGAGCCGGTACCCAGGTCGGTCGCGCCGACCAGTACGTTGAAAGAGCCATCGTCGTTGATTTTGATACTGGCCCCACCCATATCCAGGCCGGGAATGGCCGTACCGTGCATACAAACCGCCATGCCTAGGCCCCGCCGCAAGTGAGGTTTGCCGGGCACCATATTCCAGCCGGGCTGATAACGGCGACTCCAGTTGATGGCCTGCATCCCTTGGGCCACACACTCATTCAAACCACACGAACCGATCACCGGGATGGTCTCGATCTCAACATCCCGTTCGCCCAGGTAGGGCGCAATATCCAGCGGGTCGCCGGATTGGACCCAGTTCTTGCGCTTGAATTCGATCACGTCCATGCCAATGGCCGTAGCGATCTCTTCCATATGGGTTTCCAGGGCAAATAACGCCTGGGGCGCGCCATAACCGCGATACGCGCCCGGCACCGGGATATTCGTGTAAACGACGTTGCAATCAAAACGCTTGTTGGGGCAGTTGTAGCTGCTCAAGCCGCGCATCCCGGTGACCGTCTGCACGGTCAGGCCGTGGGTGGCGTAAGGACCGGTATTGCCGATAACGGTCATCTTTTGAGCCACCAGCGTGCCGTCATTTTTGATACCGGTTTTGAAGATAATGGTCTGGGGGTGGCGCGTCCGGCTCGACATAAACTCTTCGGCCCGGGTCAGCTCCAACCGGACCGGCTTGCCGGTGGCAATGGTCAGGTGACCGACAATATCTTCGATCAACACCTCCTGCTTGGCCCCAAAACCGCCGCCGATGCGCGGCTTGATCACCCGAATGCGCTTGACCGGGAGTCCCAATAGCGGCGCGATCATCCGCCGGGCGTGAAACGGCACCTGCGTCGAGGAGCGGACGACCAGCCGCTCATCCGCATCCCAGTAACTGATAGCGATATGAGGCTCCATGGGGCACTGCTGAACCTGGTGGACGTAATATCTATGCTCAAACACCTGATCCGCCTGGGCAAAGCCCTCCTCCACATTGCCAACTTCGGCCTCGATGTAATGGCTGATGTTACGGGCGGCGTTGTAAGCGCCTTCCATATCCGGCTCGTCGTGGATGACCGGCGCGCCCTCTTTGATGGCCTCGTTTTCATCAAAAACGGCCGGCAACAGTTCATACGTAACCTTAATGCGTTTGATCGCCTCTTCGGCAATCTCCAGCGATTCCGCCGCTACTACCGCCACCCGGTCGCCCACATAACGAACTTTGTTATCAAAACTGACCTGGTCCAATGGCGGCGGGTTGGGATAGGATTGGCCGCCGGAGGCATAACGGATGCGCGGCACATTTTTGTAATGCAGCACCGCCTGCACCCCCGGTAAAGCCAGGGCCGCGCTGTCATCGATATCCAGAATCCGGGCATGGGCGTGCGGGCTGGTTAGCAGCTTGGCGTACAGCATCCCCCGCATCTCAAAATCATCGGTAAAGGCCGGGTTACCCTTGGCCAATTTAACCGCATCGACTTTAGTCTCGGATTTGCCAACCACCCTGAGCGCCGGCGCTTCCGGGGCAACTACAAATTTGGGCAAGGTGATCCGTTGGGTTTGCACCTGGCCGGAAGTTGGACCGCCGCCAGCCGCTTCGGGCGTTGGTTCGATACCGCTCGCGTCGTCGCTGGACGGCTGGAACAGGTCGCCAAAATCCTGGCCGGGCAAGATAATCGGGGTAACCACATTGGGTTCGACGGTGGTGGGCGCTTCACCGCGCAAAACGGCCGCAGCTTCCAACACAGCCTGCACGGGTTTGACATAGCCGGTTTCCCGGTCAAGGATGCCGGACAGGGCATCCCGTACCTCGGCTTCGGTTGGGTTGGGATTTTTGGCCAGCAAAGCTTTGGCGGCCAGGATCATGGCCGGGGTGGAATAGCCGGATTGAATAGCGCCGGTGCGAATGAAAGCCTGCTGGATCGGGTGGAGATTGATGCCCTGGGCTAACCCCTCAACAGTCTCGATGGTCCGGCCATCGGCCTGGGCCGCCAGCATTACCTCGCTGCTCATCAGCTTGCCGTCAACCAACACCGCTGCTGCGCCGGTTTCGCCGGTTTCGCTGGCATAACGGACGCTGTAATAACCTTCGCGCCGGAGCAATTTGAACAAGGTATCTCCCGGTGAACAGGAGAGCTTTTTCTGTATTCCATTGATAGTTAGCGTAATTTCCATGAATATCTCCTTCTACTGGGCTGAGAGTTGGCTAACAACTCGTTTAGACAGCGTGGCCGCCATTTGCCGGCGATATTCGCAAGAGCCGCGAAAATCTCCCGGCGGATTGATGGCGGCCTTAACGCTTTCCGGCTCAACCAAAACCGGCGTTCTGGCTACGCCGCACAAAGCCAGCCGGAGTTGGCCATCATCGCCCAGGCGAGCCAGAGCCGCCACAATCGGCTTGTCGGCCGGGGTGCGGGCCACCCGCTCGCTGGCGGTTTTGCCGGTGGTTTTCAATGAAACTGCCGTGATCAGACCACCGGCCAGGGCTGCCGAAACGTCGCGCAAAAAATCACCCAGAGGAATCTGCCTGGGACCGTGGGTGGTTTGAAGCTGAACCTCGGCCTCAAAAACCAACAAGGCGGCCAACAGCTCGCTCTCGGGATCCGCGCCGGCCACCACCCCACCGATGGTGGCGGCGTGACGCAATGTGTTTGGCCCTTCCCGCCGGGCCGCTTCGCGCAGCAAGGCCGGCGCCTGGCTCGCCTCGACGATGGTTTGCAGCCGAACCATCGCCCCGATGGTCATACGCTGGCCGGCGTAATTAACTTCGGCCAGGCCGGGAATGCTCTGCAAATCAACCACTTCGTCGACCAGCTCGGGTAGATGCGGTACCACAATCGTGCCGCCGGCGACAATCATGGTGTTGAGGCCGGGCCGGCTCAAGAGCCGTAAGGCGTCGTCGATACTGCCGGGACGGTGGTATGCTTTCAATTGGGGCATCGTTGCTTATCCTCTCTATTCAGCTAAGTTGGTTTGGGCAACTTTGAAATGTAACAACGTGATGTTGTCAATATGTAGCGATATTATACGGGATTCTTGGTCGATAGGAAAAGTTTAGCACCTCAAATTCAGCCTGTAGTCGTAGGCGGAATCATTCTCTGGATGGGTTGAATCCAGGGATGAAGCGGCTATAATATCTGTAGAACTTTTGTCTGGTATGTAACGAGGTTAACTAAATTGATCTATGCGCGTACAGCGGGCATCTGGAGATGCCGCTATTTTGGAATTGTGGTGGGATTAGAATAATCGGTAGCAACCTAACCGGTCCTCAGCTTTCCCACCGGTCTGGCAGTGCGCATTTGCCTGGCCGGCAAACTCCCCAGATGCCCGCGCATTTGGGGAGTTTTTGTTTAAGGGGAGTTGAACAGTGATGAAAGAATTTCAATTGACACCACGCGCCCTATTAGCCATTCTACTGGTGATCCTCATCTGGACTATCACCTTGATGGCCACCGCCATACTGGTCTTTTTCTATGCCGAAGGACATGGGCAGGCCCTGGTTCAAAGCCCGGCCGAGACCATTCCCCACATCGTTTTGGAGCCGGCCGCTGGCCCACTGGATACCTATATTACGGTTCGAGGGGAGGGTTGGCAGCCTGGCAACACGATTTCGATCTATCTTTTGACAGCCGACGCCTTGCAGTTGCCGGCTTTTGCCGTCGCCGCGCCGATGGCCAATGCCGACGGGCAGTTCACCACCGGCTTCCTGCTGCCAGACGCGCCAGGCTGGGCCGATCAGGAGCAAGTGCTGGTGGTGGCTCGAACTGCTGGCAGTGATCTGGGCGCGCAGGCTAACTTCCGCATTACCAGGGAAGCTGAAGCCGCGGCAACCCCATCAGCCACGGTCGTCCCCTCAGACACCCCCACCGTACCTGCCGAGGAGACCCCCACGGACACGCCCACCGCCACCAGCGAACCCGCGCCGGCGGCGCCAACCTCTACCCCCATCCCCCAACCGGAACAGGCCACGGTGACCGCGCTCACCAACTTGAATGTTCGGAGCGGGCCGGGGCTGGCCTACCCGGTGATTGGCCTGCTGCAAACCGGCCAGACAGCCAGGGCGACCGGGGTCAGTGCGGAACACAACTGGTGGCAGATCGAGTTTCTGGGCGTGGCCGGCCAGCGAGGCTGGATATCGGCGGCCTACGTTACCGCTGAAAACACGGCCAATCTGCCGATCGTCGTCGCTCCACCCCTCCCGGCGGCCCCCACGGCTACCCCGGCGCCAGTCATCGTCGATTGGCAAGGCGAATACTTCACCAATATTCACCTGGCCGGCGAATCGGCCCTGGTTCGCAACGACGTAACCATCAACTTCAACTGGGGCGCCGGTTCGCCAGCATCCGGGTTACCGGCCGACAACTTCTCAACCCGCTGGAGCCGGTCACTTTGGTTTGAGGAAGGGCAGTATCGCTTTTACGCCACCGTCGATGACGGGCTGCGCTTCTTCGTCGACAACGTGCTGGTGATCGATGAGTGGCGCGACGGCAGCCGGCGCCAGGTCAGCGGTGAGGTGTGGCTAGCCCGCGGCCAGCACCAGTTGCGGCTGGAATATTACGAGCACGCCGGCGAAGCCCTCATCCAGGCAGGCTGGGAGCGAGTAGGCTATCCGTCGGCAAGCTATCCCGACTGGCGGGGTGAATACTGGTCGAACCGCTCCCTCAGCGGCAGCCCCAGCCTGGTACGGAACGATGTCACGATTGATTTCAACTGGGGTACCGGTTCACCCGCGCCCGGCCTGCCGGTCGATAACTTCTCGGCCCGCTGGAGCCGCGCCTGGAGTTTCGACGCCGGGTTGTACCGTTTCCACGCCGCCATGGACGATGGAGTCCGGCTGTATGTGGACAATGCCCTGGTCATCGACGACTGGCGCGATGGCGCCCGCCGCGAGGTCACCGGCGAACGGTGGCTGGGTAGCGGTAGCCACGAGCTGCGGGTTGAGTATTATGAGAACGTAGGCGACGCCTCGATTGTGGTCTGGGCGGAACGGATTGCCTCCGGCGGCGGCGGCGACGAAGAAGAGCCTGACGCCGACTTTGACGCCGACCGGCGCACCGGCGATGTCCCGCTGCGGGTAGAATTTGATAACGATTCAGACGGCGATTACGATAGGTGCCGCTGGGACTTTGGCGATGACAACAGCAGCCGTGATTGTGATGATCCCGACCACACCTATCGCGAGCCTGGCCGCTATACGGTTAAGCTGCGAGTCCGGGGACCGGGTGGGGAAGATACCAAAGAACGGGACGATTACATCACGGTGCGCCCGGTGGCTGAATTTAGGGCTGACCCGCGCAACGGTTCGCAACCGTTGACCGTCTACTTTGCCAATCAATCCACGCCCTTTTATGGGCGCAGTGAATGGGACTTTGGCGACGGCGTCACCAGCACCGCGGCTAACCCAACCCACACCTACACCGCCGCCGGCAATTATTCCGTCCGGTTGCGGGTCAGGGCGAACGATGTTTGGAGTGAACCGGAGATCAAAACCAACTACATTGCCGTGACCGCCGCGCCCCCCGCAGTCAGCTTTCGGGCCACGCCGACTCTGGGTACGCCTCCGCTCACGGTTACCTTCATCAACGACACCCTCGGTCCGGTCACCGGCTGGCAGTGGGATTTTGGGGATGGCAGCAGCAGCACCGCGGCCAATCCGACTCACGTCTACACTGCCACCGGCGAATACTCGGTCAGTTTGACCGCCTCCGGTCCGGGCGGCAGCGATACATTGACTCGATCAAACTTCATTATCGTTGTTGACAGCTTGCCTATCGCCAGGTTCAGCGCCACCCCGACCAGCGGGCCGGCGCCCCTCACCGTCGCCTTCACCGATAACTCCCTGGGCGCGGTCACCGGCTGGCAGTGGGATTTTGGCGACGGCAACAGTAGTACCGCCCAAAACCCCACGTACACCTATGCCGTTACCGGCAGCTACACCATCACCTTGACCGCGACCGGACCGGACGGCAGCAACAGCCTGACCCGCCCTAACTACGTTACCGTGATCACCGTGATCGAACCGGCCGGATCGACCGGCGTCCAGGCTCAGGAGGCTGCCGCTGAAACCGCGCCAATCCTGCAAATAGAGCCGGCAATGGAACCAACCGCGCCACCCAGTCTTGAACCGACAGCCGAACCCTCAACGGAACCAACGTCTGCCTCCCCTACCTCGACCCCAGAACCACCGGCCCTGACGCCTGAACCTGCCACCCCAACGCCAACGCCGACCACCGAATCGCCAGCGTCAACAC
>CAYZHI010000150.1:0-8114 GCA_964477335.1 uncultured Caldilineaceae bacterium
GTGATGGTCTGGTCAATATTTTTGATCTGGTGGCTGTGGCCGGCAATTACCAGCGACAGGGTCCGGCTACCTATTCGTTTCCCAATTGAGGTACACGGTGACTGTTAATACAACAGATGGAGTTGGATGATGCAAAACCTATTATCTATCTTTGCCAAGAAATGGCTGATCACAGCTCTGTTAATCTTGACCCTGGGAGTGGGGGTAATGGCGTTAACTCAGGCCGACAGCCTGGCCGCCGTATCGATTCTCTCCGAAGAGATCGTTCTGACCGGGGCCGATTTTGCCGGCAGCGGTCAGGCTGATGGTGTGGTGGTCACCACTGATGGCCTCACTCTCGCGGCCGGCCTGGCTGAGGGTAGTTACGTGACTGGCGTGATCCGGTCGCCCCTCTCCCTCACCACCGATATTGTGCCGCTCTGGGGCGGTGACTTCCCCGAGAGCACGGAACTGCTCCTCGAAACTCGCCTGAGTCTTGACGGCGGCGCTTCCTGGAGCGACTGGCTGGCCAACCCCGAAGCCTTCTATCCGGTCCGTGATGACTTGCATAGCGGTAACTTGATCTGGGCCGGCAGTGAGCAGACCGCCCTGCAGCTTCGGGTGACCCTCCGCAGCAGCGCGCCGGGCCTATCGCCGCGGCTGGAGCGACTGATTTTGGCCTTTAGCGACACCAGCCAGGGGCCGACCGATGGCGAGATTGCCGGCCAAATGGCCGGAGTCAGCTCGACTACTAATACCTGCCCGGTGACCAAACCCCCGGTCGTGACTCGCACCAACTGGGGCTGCCCTGACGGTCAGAACAGCCCCCGCCGCCCACCGATCTACCGCCCGGTTACCCATATCATCATCCACCAGGCCGAAACACCCAACACCGTTGGCCCGTATCAGGATTGGGCCGGCTGGGTCCGCTCGGTCTGGAATTATCATGCCAATGTTTTGGGGTGGGGTGATGTTGGCTACAATTACCTGATCGATCCCACCGGCGTGATTTATGAAGGCCGGGCCGGCGGCGATGATGTGGTTGGCATTCACGATGGTCGCAATCTGGGTTCAATGGCCATCGGCTTTTTGGGCTGCTATGGCAACTGTGACGACCCCCGCCTGACTACCGCCGAACCCAGCCCGGAGATGCTGGCCAGCGCGGTCGAGTTGATGGCCTGGAAATTGGCCCAAAAAGGCATCGATCCGCTCAGTACAGCCGGCTTGAGCGATATCCCGGTGATTGCCGGCGGGCGAGATGTCAGTTGGACCAGTTCTCCCGGTGACAATCTGTACAACCGGCTGCCCGACCTGCGCTCCGAAGTAGCCGACCGGATCGCCTGTGAGCTAGCGGCCTGCCAGATTACCGGCGTCATCTTCGACCGGGAGTCCTACAATGTAGGCGACACGATCAACGTGACGGTCAGGCTGGCCGATCAGCATGGTACGCCGCTGGTGGGCGCCAATGTGAGCGCCGAGATCATCCGCCAGCCGTTGGCCGCCCAGGCTGCGACCGGCTTCGGCCTGATCGACCGGGCCGGGGAATATGACGGCGTCTACCAGAATACCGCTTTGCCCGGTTTATATGAGTTCAATTTTACCGCTACTGACCCAACCGGCGGGCGCTTCTTACCCTGTTATGCTTCGGCCACGGTACTGGTTGATGGCGACGCGGTCACCCCGACGCCTACCTTTACGCCTACCCCAACGCCAACGACCACGCCCCAAACGCCAACACCGACACCCACCAACACACCCACCCCTACAGTGGAACCGGAGGGGGCTGTGCTGAAAGTGGAACCGGTCCAACTGACTCTGTGCGATCAGTCCGGCTCAGGTGAGGTCAACGTCGAGAACGTCGAGGCGCTTTCGGCCCTCCAACTCGAAGTCAGCTACGATCCGGCGGTGGTGCAGGTCATCGACGCCGACCCGGCGCGCGACGGGGTGCAGGTACAGGTGGGCGACGCCTTTGCCGGCGGCTTTATCGCCCAGAATAGCGTCGATCCCGCGGCCGGGCGGATCGTGTTTGCAGCCACGTTGTTTGGCGGTGAGCGCATCGATGGCGACGCCAACATCATTGGCTTTGATTGGCAGCCGCAGGCGGTCGGCGTTGCGACGATAAACTTGGAAAATGTCATCTTGGTGGACAATTTGGGCCAGGTTATTGACTTTACGCCCCAAAATGGTACTATTGAAGTCATTGCCGATTGTACTGTTATCACTGGTCAGGTGGCGCTGCAAGGCCGGACCGACCATGGCGGCATTGTGGTAACCAGTTCCACCGGCGCGCAAACTCAAACGGCTGCCGACGGCTCTTTCTCGATTGCCTCCGGCGGCGCATTGACCTTTCAATTTTCGGGCTATCTCTCGGCCCAAACCAGCCCATTGGATGCAGCCGGTGCTGCCAGCCTGGCGACGGTGACGCTGCTGGCCGGCGACATCAATGGCGATAACGTTATCAACATTCTCGATCTGGCCTACATCGCCACCAAATATCGGGGTGTTGACCCGTTGGCCGATCTCAACGCCGACGGGCGAGTTGATATCCTCGACCTGGCTCTGGCCGCCAGCAATTACCAGCAGCGGGGTCCGGTGCCGGCCTGGCGATAGTTTTATCCAGGTGTCTTACTCAGGTGACCGGCGCTTTTGAAGCGCCGGTCACCTATAATGACACCTTTGCTGAACAAGGTATTAGGCATGACCTTCACCTGCAAATACATCATCCTGTTTTGGCTATTCCTCTCCCCGTTTTGGGCCACGGGACCGGTCTGGGCCAATGGTCCCACCCGCCTCTACCTCCAAAACGTACCGCTACAAGATGAAAAGTTGTTGGTGGTCAATGTTGAGTTGGCCGATGTGACCGATCTGTATGGGGCCGAGCTTCAGCTTCGTTATGATCCGGCCCAACTGCGGGTGCGGGACGATAACCCCCGTTTGGAAGGCGTGCAGATCGCGCCGGGGCCGCTGCTGGCCTTTGATGATCGTTTTGTAGCCACCAACCGGGTTGATCCCGCCGCCGGATTGATTGATTTTGTTTTTACCTTGCTCCGGCCAGCGCCCCCGATTGGAGGGCAGGGTGTTTTGGCTACCGTTGTTTTTGAAACACTGGGCGATGGTCCCTTCACGGTTGAAGTCAGCCAAGTGCAGTTAGTTTCGTCAGCTTCCGAGGCGCTGCCGGTGGTCACCGAGCATCTTTATTTGAACGATGAACAAACTCCGGCGGCCTCACCGCCTGTGGTTGAGGTGGTTACCGGACCGAGCTGGGGTTGGTGGCTTAGCCTCGGCTCGCTGGTGATCCTGGTTGGGCTGGCTATTCTGCTGGTCAAGCTCCGCTTGCGGCAGATCGAACCCACCCCGCTTGAGGTTGCCTCAACGGTAACCCGTCCCGGAGCCGGCCCGGTCGATTCCGCGACCAGATCGGCCGGTTTGCTCACCCGGCAGGCCCAGCGCCTGTTGGAGCAGGGCAATGTGCCAGGAGCTTACGAGTTGTTCAGCCAGGCCGTTGAGCTTGATCCCGGCAATGTCGAGGCCTGGTTGGGCAAAGGGTTGGTGGCTCAGCAGGAACTTGAGCGAACCATCTGTTTTCAGCGGGTGTTGATGCTCGATCCCAATAACGAGGTTGCCCGGCGGGAGTTGCAGCGATGAAAAAACTGTTTAATACCATTGGCTGGCTTGTTCTGGCGGTTGGCTGCTGGGTCGGACTATCTACCCAACTGAGCCAGGCGCAAACTCCCGTACCCCCGCCCGAGCTTACCACCGCCCTAAGCGGCGATGGGACGGCGCGGGTGGTGGTCGCTTTGCAGCCGCCCGAAGATGGACTGCGACTGGCAGCGCAGGCCGACCACATTGCTCAAAGACAGGCCGACATCCTGCAGGAGCTATCGCCGGAGGAGTTCACGGTTATTCACAAGTTTGAGACTCTGCCCGGCCTGGCCGGAGAGGTGACGGCCGAGGGGCTGGAAACCTTGCTGGCTGATCCGGGGGTGGCCGCCGTTGCGCTCGATTTGCCGGTAACCGCTCAAGACAATAGGCTAGTTTTTGCTCACAATTTGGCCACAGCTTGGCCGAAGTCAATCTTTACCGGCGCCGGGGTGAATGTGGCCATCCTCGATAGCGGCGTCGATACGGTTCACGTTGATCTGGCTGATCGCCTCATTGTCCAACATTGTTTTGATCGCGACGGCGCCTGCCCCCCAGATCGGACTGTGGAAGGCGAGTCGGCGCAAGATGAGAATGGGCACGGCACCCACGTGGCCGGCATTGTCGCCAGCCAGGGCCAAACCAGCCCGCCCGGCCTGGCCCCCGGGGTGGGGTTGGTCGCCGTGCGGGTGCTGAACCGCAGCGGCACCGGCTACACCTCCGACGTGATTGCCGGCATTGATTGGGTGGTGGCCAATCAGGCGCAACTCAACGTCAAAGTGATGAATTTGAGCCTGGGGGGAGGTAGTTATGAGGGCCTGTGCGACGAGACTGATGCCAACACCCGGCTTTATGCTACGGCTGTCGCTACAGCCCGGCAGGCCGGTATCACCATTTTTGCCGCGGCCGGTAATCGCGGGCTAACCGAACAGCTCATGGCCCCGGCCTGCGTGTCGGGGGTGGTGGCGGTGGGCAACGTCTATACCGCCGATATCGGCTCATTCACCTGGCCCACCTGCGCTGATGCCACCACGATGACCGACCAGATTGCTTGTTCTAGTAACAGCAGCGCTGCGCTTGATCTGCTGGCGCCCGGTGTGCAGATCACTTCAACCCGGCTGGGCGGCGGGCAGAGCGTTCAATCTGGAACCTCTATGTCGACGGCCTATGCCAGCGGCGTGGCGGCCCTGCTGCTGGAGGCCCGGCCCGGGTTGACGCCGGATGAACTCGAAACCGTGCTCGAAGAAAGCGGCAGACCGGTTAGCGATGGCCGGAATGGTCGAGTTACCCCCCGGATCGACCCGGCGGCTGCGCTGCAACGGCTGATCGGGGACGAAACCGTGACCATCGCCGGGACCATCCTGCTCCAGGGCCGGGTGGATCACCGGGGCGCCATCCTCCGGTTGAGCGAATCGGTGTGTGGGCCGGCCAGTTCGGGCACACCGCTGGCAGTTACAGCGGTCGACGGTTCCTTTGAGGTTGTGCTGCCTGCCGGCCATAACTATCAATGTCTCCGAGTCGAGCAGCCTGGTTATCTGGCCGGTCAGGCCGATTTGAGCCGGACCAATCTGGGCGTGGCCACGCTGCCGGCCGGTGATGTTACCGCCGACCAACGGATCGACATTTTCGATCTGGCCCTGGTGGGCAACCGCTACGGCCAGAGCGACCCGCTGGCCGACCTCAACGCAGATGGTATTGTGAACATCATCGACCTGACTCTGGTGGCCATCAACTACCGCCAGGTGGGGCCGGTTGCCATCGGGCCGACAATTGAATGAACCCCTTGACTTGAGACTGTTCCTGGTCTACAATTAACCCAACAAATAGCCCAAAAGAGTAGCCCAAAAGAGTAGCCCAAATGGAATACCCTATTGGCGTGGCCAAAACCGAATTTTCTCGACTGGTGCGGGAAGCAAAGCAGGGGCCAGTGATTATCACTCGACGGGGGGAGCCTGAAGTGGTTTTGTTGGCCTATGACGACTATGAGCGTTTGCGTCGGGTACAGGCTTATCAGCAAACCTTACGTCTTAGCGCTAAGCTGCGTGACAGTGGCGTGAGGGCCAGTGAACTGTACGAAACTTCTCGCCGGGAACTTGAAGAACGGCCATGATTGTCGATGCCAGCGTGGTATTGATGGCGTTTTTTCCGGATGAAGTCGGGCAAGCCCAGGCCCAGGCATTGATTCGGGCGCATACTTTGGGCAGCCTTGAGTTGCGTAGTCCGGATATCTTGGCTCACGAAATGACAAACGCTGTTCTCCAGGCCACCCGCCAGCAGAGAATCACCCTGCAGACCGCCCAGGAAATCTTGACCACATTTGAAGATTTAATGATTTTGCTTGAGCCCATTTCACCGGCCAAGGTGTTAACAATGGCCCAGCGATTCAATCGTTCGGCTTATGATGCAGCTTACCTCACCCTGGCGGAAAAACTTGGTATCCAATTTATCACTGGCGACCGCCGCCTCTATAACGCTGTGTCCGCACAATTGTCGTGGGTGCTTTGGATCGGTGACTATCAGACCCCCTAAATAGTCTTTAACCCTTACTCTGCCAGATGACCTTGCCGATGAAAAACGGCCCCAGGGCTTCCAGGTATTGGGAGGTTTGCTTGGTTTTGCGCATGGCCTGAACCACGGCTGAGGCCGGGTACAGCTCATGGGCCAATATGCCGACTACAAAATCGTTGTCGTTCTTGTCGAGGCCGTGGCAGGCCAGGCGAATGTCGGTGGCGTAGCCGGCCCGGCCAAAGGTGAAGCCGATCCCCCCATGCTCGCGTAAGACAATCTGCTGCTCTTTTTCCGGCACGTTTTCAAACGACTTGACCCGCCGCAGTGGATACCACACCGCCCAGGCCCATTCCGGATCGAGCACTTTGCGCCGAGGGCGATTGATGAGGGTGTCCTCGAGATCAGGTTCATAGCCCAGAGCGTAGGTCCGGCCCAGCATGGTGTACTCCGGTTTGGGCGTCAACTCGGAAAACGGGGGTTGGTTCAGAAATTCCCGCAGCACAGTGACATAGAAATCCGGATTCTCGTGAAATGTCAGCAGTCCCACACCTTGCGGATCGTTAATGTCGGCGTAAAGTACCCCCTCCAGGCCGGCCGCTTCCAACGCTTTGATTAGCGTGAGCGTCTGCCGGCAAGCCCCGTAAGCCAGGAATTGCATAAATAATCGGCGATCGAGGGAGATGGGCTGACCATCTGGCCCCTTGCCTTTTTCACTTAGATCTAATTTGGCAGCATCTTGAGACATTTGACGCACTCCTTATGCCAGGCTGATTTTCTGTACAGATTTCGACATTGTAGCACAGCTCCCCATTGCCTGACAATCTTCACTTACATACCGCAGCTAGCGTACCTACTTGACAGAAAGAGTAGACATAAGTTATTATTTTAGTAGCTTCAATTTTTTGCAGCAATGGTGACGTCGGTATTGCCCTTTGCCAGGCTGAGGAGAGTCGCTATGAACAGGTGGAATTTGCCCTACGGTTTGGTCATTATTGGCCTGTTGACCGCTTGGTTAACCGGTTGCACCCTCAACCGTCCCGCCGAGGAGGTCACGGCCGGTGAGATTTCGGTCTCGGCCTTCCAGCCGCCGGCTTCGGCTGCGGTGGCCCAAACAGATACTATTGTCCGGGTGCAGCCATCGACCCTGCAGTTAAATGTAGGCGACATTACGGTCGTTGAAATCCGGATTGACAATGTGACCGATCTCTATGCGGTTGATATCCAGTTGGCCTTTGACCCTACGATTCTCCAGGTGGTGGATGCCGATGCCGGCCAGGATGGGGTTCAGATTCAACCCGGCGACTTTCTATCGGCCGATTTTGTGGTTGACAACGAGGTCGACAACGTGACCGGCGACATCTTCTACGCCATCACCCAACTTGGCTCAACGCCGCCTGTCAGCGGGAGTGGTCTGCTGGCCAGGGTGACCGTTCAGGCGATTGCCTCCGGTACCAGCGTCCAGAACTTTGTACTGACTCAGTTGGTGACGATCACTGACGGCAACCCGGTCGAAATCCCGGTGACTACCCAACCCGGCCAGATCACTGTGGAATCAGGTACCGGCGAACCAACTGCGACCTTTACCCCAACATCGACGCTAGTACCCGGTCAACCTACGCCAACTTTTACCCCTTCACCCACACCGACCCCGACGTTGCTACCCGGAACGCCCTCCCCAACACCGACCATCGAGGTGATTACGCCGACCCCCTTCCCGACCTCATCGCCGACGCCCACACCTACCTGGACGCCAACCAGCACCCCGGTGCCGCTGGCCGATATTCCGGAAATCGTTATACCACCCGGAGCGACTTTTGGTTTCTGCTATCGGGTGCAACCGGAAGAGACCCTGGCCAGTATTGGCTGCAAATTTGGCGTGGATCCTCGCTTCATCAATCTGGCTAACGATCTGCATCCACCCGGCCACGTCTTCCAGAATCAGGCGCTTTTCATCCCCCAAACATGCGGTCGCGGTCCAAATGCCTACC
>CAYZHI010000151.1:0-8102 GCA_964477335.1 uncultured Caldilineaceae bacterium
AGCATAATCTGAGCCGGATCGCCCGGCGCTAACTGCATCACCAAGAAAACCAGCAAGGTGACGCCAATCAGCACCGGGATCAGGCTCAAAGCCCGCTGGGCAATGTAACGACTCACAGCTTACCTCGGCAACGACCGCGGTGATCTCTCAACCCTACTCCTCAAGCCAGACCCTCTCAAAGCGGAACGGTCCGGTGGGGTGAAGTTTGAAATCTTTAATGTTGTTATTCATCACCACGATTTGCGTTTCGTGGTCAATGATAAGCCACGGGGGATCCTGGGCAATCAACTTCTGAGCTTCTTGATACAGTTCCGTCCGCTTGGCTCGATCCAGGGTAGTCCGGGCCTCCTTGAGCAGGGCATCAACCTGGTCATTCTTGTAGAAGCCCATGTTATAACCATTGGGCGGCCACTGTTCGCCGCTCAGCAGAATATACAGATGATTATCAGGATCGCCGTTGTCGCCAATCCAGGACATCTCAAACATATCGAACTCGGCTTCTTCCGGCGGAACAATGACTTTATCCAGATAGGTACCCCATTCAAAGGTCTGAATCTCGCAGTCGATGCCGACGGCCTTGAGGTCAGCCTGAATGGCGGTGCCCATCGCTACCGGCTGCTGCATCCCTGAACCTG
Organism: uncultured Caldilineaceae bacterium; assembly: GCA_964477335.1. Classification (GTDB taxonomy): domain Bacteria; phylum Chloroflexota; class Anaerolineae; order 4572-78; family J111; genus CAYNLK01. Next base: position 636 of record CAYZHI010000151.1, read on the forward strand.
ATTCCGGCACCCAGAAAGAGCAGGAAAAACCATCCGGATAACCGGCCTCAGCCAATAGCTCCTTGGCCTTGTCGGGGTTATAGTCGTAACGCTGGATATCATCGGTGTAGCTCCACACCACCGGCGGCAGGGGGTTGATGGCCAGTGTACCGGTCCCCTGGAGCAGGTTATCGACAATGGCTTGTTTATTGACGGCATAATTGATGGCCTGGCGCACCTTCGTATTATTGAAGGGCTCCTTGGACTGATTGAAGGCCACCCACCAGGTATGCATGCCGGGCTGCTCGACCACCGCCAGGTTGGAATCATCTTTGAGCCGGGCCAGGTCATCAGGCGGAATGTTGACAATAAAGTTGACCCCGCCGGCCTCCAGTTCAGTCAAACGAGATTGATCCTCAATAATGGGTCGGTAGATGACCCTGTCCAGATAGGGGGCGCCCCGCCAGTAGTCCGGATTCTTCTCCAGGACAACTTCGACCCCGGGCGTCCAACTGACAAACTTAAACGGTCCGGTGCCAACCGGGTTGTTAGAGATGTCGCGCCCATACTTCTCGATGGCCGCCGGGCTGACCATCGCCGCCGGGTGCATGGCCAGGTGATTCAGGAAGGGCGCAAAGGGTTCTTTTAAGGTCATCTTGAGGGTATAGTCATCCACAACTTCAATCTTGTCGACCGTACCCCAGGTGAACTCGGCGTACGGGAACTCACCCGTATCGTGGAAAGGATGGTTCGGGTCGATTTGGCGCTCCAGGTTAAACTTGGCCGCCTCGGCGTTGAAGTCGGTACCATCGTGGAATTTCACCCCCTGCCGCAACTTCAACGTGTAGACCAGACCATCATCCGAAATTTCCCACGACTCGGCCAGCCCCGGTTCTACTTCAGTGCTCTCATCTTTGAACCGCAACAGGGCGTCATAAATTCCATAAGCGGCCCGGTGAGAGTTGTAATCACTAATCTGCTGGGAGTCCAGGGTGGTTGGCTCGGCCTGCAAGCCAACAATGATGGTGCCGCCCTCTCGTGGACCGGCAGCCGGGGCCGGCTCAGCCTCGGTTGCGGCGGCTGGCGCTTCGCCTTCGGTGGCCGGGGCCGGCGCCGGGTCGCCACTGGTACGCAAGCCGCCAGGAGCAAGACCAGCAAAACCAAAACAGTTAGCCACAATTTTCCTATCCTGAACATTTTTCTCCTCCTTGAAAAATAGCCGATAGGCCGGGGGGTTAGGGGGTATCCCCTTTCTTCTCCCTATTTTCATCTATCGGTGGTGAGCTGCCAGATTCATGACAACTCCTTGAAAGATTGAATACAACATTTTTGAAAACCAAGCGGCCGGAAAAGCAGAACGTTTGTAAAAGAGACGGGGGGCGATTGCGACTCAAATTTTAGATGATATAGCTGAAACTGTCAAAACTACTAAAAATTGAAAAATCAAAGATGATTGACAAAAGCTGAGCGACCAAGTATAGTATGGGCGGCTCATGTTCAGAACAAGTGCTTATTATGTAGGGGCGCAAGGCCTTGCGCCCCTACCATGCACTTGTATTTAACATGAGCGGTATGGGCCATCTGCTCCCAATATTCTTTAAGTACCAGAGCCGTTATGAACCTGACGGTACACTACCGAGAGAATTATTAACCCTCACCCCAACCCCTCCCCCAAATCGGGGGAGGGGGTATTCATAAAGGAGTGAAGCCATGCAACCAGCAAAACGTAGACCCCAACCATCTACTTTTTCAATCGTTGGTCGAGATCCGGAAAATGGCGATTTAGGTGTTGCGGTCCAATCTAAATTTCTGGCCGTCGGCTCCCTGGTCTCATGGGCGCAGGCCGGGGTAGGCGCGGTGGCCACCCAATCTTTTGTCAACACCGCCTACGGCCCCGAAGGTCTCCGCCTGATGGCCGCCGGCTGGACTGCCCCGGAAGCCCTGGCGCAACTCCTGGCCCGCGATCACGACATCAGCCACCGCCAGGTCATTCTGGTCGACGCCGCCGGCCGGGCCGCCGCCCACACTGGCGCGACCTGTTTCGATTGGGCCGGCCACATTGTGGGTGAAAATTTTGCCTGCGCTGGCAATATCCTGGTGAGTGAGGCCACGGTTCAAGCGATGGCCAGAACCTTCCAGGAGACGGCGGGGCCGCTGGCAGAGCGTTTGGTGGCGGCCTTGGCGGCCGGGCAGGCCGCTGGCGGTGATAGTCGCGGCCAGCAGTCGGCGGCGCTGCTGGTGGTTCGTACGGCTGGGAGCTATGGCGGTCGGAGTGATCGCTACATCGATCTGCGAGTCGATGATCACCCCCAACCCATTGCCGAGTTGGAACGTCTGCTGGGCCTGCACCGCCTCTACCTTACCAAGTCTGCCCCTGACGAACTCATCACTGTCGATGCCGCCATAGCCCGGGAGTTACAGACCATGCTCCGGCAGGCCGGCCGTTATGAAGGGGAGATCAGCGGCGTATACGACGAGTCAACCAAAAAAGCCCTGTGGGACCTTTACGGCATCGAAAATCTGGAAGAACGCTGGCACGATGAGTTGATCGACATCATCGCCCTGAATTACCTGCGCCAGCGGTTCAACTAGGGAACCAGGCGGATATGACGTTTCATTCTCAGGGCGATTAGAGGGAGATTGGCGATTCGCCTCAGCCCTGGTCAGCCAAAATAACACAGGAAGTAGCCAGGTGTCGCGCCAAATAAAAGCAGCTTTCAGTAGGGAGTTAACCAAAAGCGAGGAACAGCTCAATCTGGCTTATGCCGCCCTGCTCCTGGCCGAATATCTATCCGATCCCATCGACACGGCCTACTACCTGAGCCTGCTGGATGAAATGGCCGAGGCGGTGCAGCCGGCCATCTTGAGCGCGGCGACAGAGCTGGCCGCGCTCGAGGCGCTCAATCAATATTTATTTGGCCGGTTGAAGTTTAGTGGGAACAATGAGAACTATTATCACGTCTATAACTCTTTTCTGCACAAAGTCCTGGAGTTACGCACCGGCATCCCCATTACCTTGAGCGTGATCTACCTGGAAGTAGGCTGGCGGCTGGGGCTGCCGGTGTGGGGAGTCGGCCTGCCGGGGCACTTCATCGTTGCCTACGGCCCTACCGACCGGCCGATTTACATCGATGTTTTTAATCAGGGTTTGCGCCTGAGTGAAGCCGACTGCCTGGCCCTGGCCCGGGTGCCGATGTCGGACCTGGAGGCTTTTCAGGCCCACTTTCTGAAACCGGTCACCAAAAAAGCCATCCTCTACCGGATGCTATTGAACCTGAAGCAGATTTATCTCCGGACCGAAAATTGGGAATTGGCTTACCGGGTCGTCGACTTGATCCTGCTGGTAGCGCCGACCCAAACCACCGAACTGCGCGATCGGGGCCTGATTGCCTATCGCCTCAACCGCCGGCAAGCCGCCATTCTCGACCTACAGCGCTATCTGTTTCTGGTTCCCCACGCGCCTGACGCCGATTGGCTCAGAAAACGGGTCGAGACGATGGAAGAGGGGTTGCTGCGGCTAAATTAGCTAGACTGCCTGGCCACCGCAGTTACACCCCGCCTGCCGCTGGCCGGCTGGTCCGGCGCGACCTGACCCGGCTGCGAAACCGGCTGACCGTCCGGCGTACCGGCGGCAGGCGCAGCGCCAGCAGCGCCAGCACCACGGCGCCATACAGCAGCGGCTCGCGAATATCCGACTTGACCAGCCAGACGTAATGCACCACGGCCAGGATGGCAATCAGATAAACAACCCGATGCAACCGCTTCCAATTCCGGCCCAGCCGTTTCATCCAGCCTTTGGTCGACGTGAGGGCCAACGGGATCAGCAGCAGGAAGGCGGCAAAGCCGACCAGGGCGTACCGCTTTTCAAAAATGGCCTCGTACAGCAGGGCCAGATCAAGCCCGTAATCCAACCAGACAAATATCAGAAAATGGAAACCGACGTACATAAAGGCGTACAACCCTAACCATTTTCGCAACGGGATCACCTGGCGCCAGCCAAATACGGTGTTCACCGGCGTCACTGCCAGCGACAGCACCAGGAGCACCAGGGCCGTTTTGCCGGTGCGAAAGGTCATTTCCTGAATGGGATTGACCGTCAACTGGTCCTGCCAAAAATCCCAGATCAGCAGCGCCAGCGGCGTCAAAGCGCCAAGATGGGTTACAATTAATAACCAACGTGATTTTACTGTTTTCATCAGTAGTTCACTCGCAAATCCATAGTTTGGTAAAGGTAGGCCACCTGTTCGGCATAGCCATTGAAGGGCAGGGTGTGGCGCCGGCCCAGCTCCCCGATCCGCCGCTCGGTCGATTGGGACCAGCGCGGGTGCGGGACCTCGGGGTTGACATTGGCGTAAAAGCCATACTCGTGCGGCGCGGCGGCCATCCACAACGACACCGGCATCTCCGCCACCAGGTCGATCTTCACAATCGACTTGATACTTTTAAAGCCGTACTTCCACGGCACGACCAGCCGGATCGGGGCGCCGTTTTGAGGCAACAGCTCCCGGCCATACAACCCTGTCGCAAGGAGGGTCAACTCGTTCATAGCCTCGTCCAGTCGCAACCCCTCCACGTAAGGCCAGGTGTACCAGGGACTCTGCTGACCGGGCAGTTGCTCCGGGTCGTAGAGCGTTTCAAAGCGGACATATTGGGCCGCCGAGATCGGCTCGGCGGCTTGCAGTAGTTTGGCCAGGGGAAAACCCAACCAGGGAATAACCATCGACCAACCCTCGACGCAACGTAGCCGGTAGACGCGCTCCTCGATGGCAAAATTGCGCCGGAAGTCGTCCAGGTCATAACTGCCCGGCCGGTTGACCAGGCCGCCCACGGTCACCATCCACGGCGAACTCTTGAAATTTCGGGCCAGAAAAGCCACCTTCTCTTTGTCAGTGGAGAATTCATAAAAGTTGTTGAACCTGGTAATCTGGGCGAACGAGTTGAGGGGGTCGCCGAGTTCATCCGCGGTCGCGTTGACATGCAACGAGGTCGGGTCGATCTCCTGGCCGGCCGCGGCAGTATGTCCTCCGCAGGCGCTAAGCAGCGAGCCGGTCGCCAGCGCCCCAACCCCGACCATAAATCTGCGCCGGGACAGGTAGAGTTGCTCCGGGGTAATTTCGGATGGCTTGATTAGGCTCATTGGGTTTCCTCAATCACTTTCGCTCGCATTAAAATCCAATGATTTCTCACTATTGCCAAGCGTAATACCATATTCTTAACAAATTATTAAATGCAGGCAAGAATCCGCTTTGTCGCAGGCACCCCACCGTAAAATTGGCAATGCACCGTCTAAGCGGTATTATTACCACATAGCGTTAGTTTTCACCACAAGGCCAGGAACTATTGGGTTCTCGTTGCGAAACTGAGTTTCGCAATGCAACTGGATGTCCAAACCGAGTTTGAACACCAGCCACCCACGCTATGTGGGAAATACTCCAGTTTTAACCATAGAGCCAGGAACTATGTGATGTCCTACCGTAGACCAAGTAGCAGCGGCCCAACGTCAATTGGGCGAGCCATCTTTTTGACCTTTCTATTCATCGTTATCTTCCTGGTTACCCTAGTTGTGGCCCTATTTCTGCTACTGGGGCCTGAAGTGGAGTTGGGCGACCTGACCGCCGGACGCAATCCAACGCCGGTCCCCAATCCAACCCCGACGATCACCCCAGAACCGCTGGTCACGCCGATTGCCGGTTCGCTGGCAACGGTCCGCAGTGTGGCCTTGGGCTTTGCTCTCGATTACCCGGCTAACTGGCAGAAACGAGAAACCACCCTGCGCCTCATCCTGGCGCCCGACCCTGCCGGTCTTTATCCTGAGAATTTGCCGGCAGTGTCGCTGTGGGCCGGCATCCCGGCCGACGATACCTACGAGCCGGCCGATTTATTGACCGACCTGCTGGCTAAGTTTCCAGCCGACACCCAGGTGCTTAGCACCGGCTCGCAGAATATCGGCGGGCAGCCCTGGACTACCGTTGAACTCAGTTTTACCGCCGCGCCATCGGCTCAGGGAGGGCGGGCGCTGCTGGCGGCCACCAATCGCAATCAGGTCGGGTACGTGATGGGGGCGGTGACGCCGGCCGAACAGTGGGAGTCGCTCCAGCCAATCTTGCGGGGCGTTATCAACAGCTTCCGCTTTACCCAGCAGGCCGTCATCCGCCCCACCGACGCCACCCGCCCGCCCACGCCTACCCCCACGCCCACACCCCAGATCTACATCGTCCAATCGGGCGATACCCTGTCGTGGATTGCCGTGCAATATGGGGTCACGGTCGAGGCGCTGATGCTCCGCAACAACATCGAAGACCCCCGCAGCTTACGCTCCGGCCAGAAGTTGGTTATCCCCACCAAAAGAAATCGGCCCTAACCGGCTGGCCAGGGCTTGCCAAAAAGGTTATAGGTTGACGAGTCTCATTCCGACGCTGAGTATCAGAGCAAGCCGGACAGCCGAGGGCTGGAGGTGGTTACTCCGGGCTGGTTTGCTCCAATAATCGTTTGGCCCGGTTTTGCACAAAGAGAGGGGCGCGGGGGTCCTGAGCCAACTCCCGCAAAATTAAACCGGCCGGGCGCAACTGCCGCTGTTTGAGTAAATACATAGCATTAGCCAGCCGGGCTTCGGGACTGAGTGGGTCAAGTTGAAGAGCAGCGTCGATGGATTGTTTGGCCGGCTCGACCCGACCTTGGGCCAGCAAGGCGATGCCCTGCTCGGCCAACAGCGCCGGGTCGTCCGGGGCCAGGGTCAGGGCTTGCTCAAAGGCCGCCTGCGCCCCGGCAAAATCTTCGGCGATCAGACGAGCCTCTCCCAGACGCCGGTAGGCAACAACGCTTTCCGGGTTTTGAGCAGCGGCCTCTGCCAGCGTAGCCAGGCTGCCCGCCTCGTCGCCGCTCAACCTGAGCGCTTCAGCCAGGCCAAAGTAGGCCGGTAGATGGTGGGGATCGATCTGTAAAGCTTGCTCAAAAAGGTCGATGGCTTGCTCAAAATCCCGCTGCTGCATCGCCTGACTGGCCTGGGTGACCAGTTCGGCTGCTTGCCGATGCTCAGGACTGGTTGGGTTGGAACCACCCTGATTGAGATCGTCAGCCGGTGGTCGAGGTTGGCCGGCCGGAGTCGCCTGGACTGGCACAGCCTGATCCGGCGGGAGGGCTGCCGCTTGACGATTATTCCGCCAGCGAACCAGTCCGACCAACAACGCCACCACCAGACAGAGAGCGATGAGCGCCGCAGTCAGCCAAACCCACCAGGGCAGCCGAGCCGATTGGGACTGAACTACTGCCTTTTTCTGGGGAGAGGGCGACGCGGGGAGTTTGGCTGCAATCTGCGCCCCCAGCGTATTTTCCAGGCTGGTCAGAAGTTCCTCGGCGCTGGCAAAGCGATCGTTTGGCTCTTTGGCCAGGGCTTTGAGCAGCAACCGTTCTACCGCCGGGTCGATGGCGGGATTGATGCGACGAGGCAGCGGCAGGGGGGTGTAGATGTGATCGTGAATGGTGGCAAAG
>CAYZHI010000152.1:0-8076 GCA_964477335.1 uncultured Caldilineaceae bacterium
CCTGTGCTGCGCCGACCTGAGCGAGGCCGACCTGCGTGGGGCCAATCTGGAGGGGGCTATTCTGCGCCAGGCCGAACCTGACAGCGCCGCCCCGCGCCGGGGGGCGTCTATGCGCCGGGCCAACCTGCGCGAGGCCGACCTGCGCCAGGCCGATTTGTCGGGGGTCAACTTGTACCAGGCCAATCTGCGCGGGGTCAAACTGAACAATAATAGCCAATGCGACGCCAAATGGAAACTGGTTTGGGAAATTGTGAATCAGGGCATTGATGGGCAGGCGTTGGCCGGGACCGATCTGAGCGGGGCCAATCTCAGTGAAGCCAGTCTACCGGGCGCCAATCTGGCCGAGGCCGACCTCCACGACGCTAACCTGACCGGAGCGAATCTACGCCAGGCCGATCTCCAGGGCGTCAACCTGAGCGGGGCCAACCTGACCGGCGCCGATTTGCAGGGGTCTAACCTGGCGCGGGCCAATCTGGAGGGGGTGGAGTTGGCCGGGGCCGATTTGCGCGGGGCCAACCTGGACATGGTTAAATTTGGCCGGATTCAGATCGATGAGTCAACGCAGGTCGATGAGAAATGGCAGGTCGTTTGGAAAATCAAGAGTCACGGCGCCGGCGGGCAAGATTTGCGCCATGCCAACCTCAGCGGGGCTTATCTGAGCGGGGCCAACCTGAAAAGAGCCAACCTGGGGCAAGCTGTCTTGAGCGGGGCGGACCTGAGTGGGGCCGACTTGAGCGGCGCCAAGCTAGGTCAGGCTGACTTGAGAAAAGCTAACCTGAGTCAGGTGGAGTTGTACGCGGCTGACCTAAGCGGGGCTGATCTGCGGGGAGCTAAATTGCCGGGGGCTAACCTGAAAAAGGCCGGCTTGGGACAGGCTAATCTGAAAGGAGCCAATTTAAAGGGCGCTAATCTGAGCATCGCCGATCTAAGCGGGGCTAACCTGGCCCAGGCCGATTTACGGGGGGCCAATCTGAATGGGGCTAATCTCAAGGTGAGCGATTTGCACCTGGCTAAATTGAGCCAGGTGGACCTGAGCATGGCCGAACTGTTTGGGACCAACCTGAGTGAGGCTGACCTGGGCGAGGCCAATCTGCGCGAAGCCAACCTGAAAAAGGCCAATCTGCATGGCGCAAACCTGCTTGAAGCCAATCTGGAAAGGGCTAACCTGAGCAAGGCCAACTTGAGCGGGGTCAAGCTGGCCCGGGCCAGTCTCTATGGGGCCAGCCTGTACAAGGCCAATTTGAATGGGGCCGACCTGGTCGAGGCTAATCTAAGCAAAACCGAGTTAATTGGGGTGAGTGTGCAGCAGGCCAGACTGACCGGGGCCAATCTAAGCGGGGCCAATCTGAGCGGGGCTAACCTGAGCGGGACCGATTTGAGCCAGGCCGATCTCCGGGAAGCTAATTTTAATGAAGTGAAATTGCCCGGGGTTGACCTGATCGGCACAAAGCCAAGCGAGTCCGACCTGCCGGCCACCAACCTGGCCGAAGTCAACTTGAGCGGCGCTGACTTGCAGGGCGCTAATTTGCAGGGAGTCTATCTGGGCCAGGTTAAACTTGACGAGACCACCCGTATCGCTGAAAAATGGCGGCTGGTGTGGAAAATCGTCAATCAAGGCGGCGAGGGCCAGGAATTACGTGGAGCCAACTTTGACCACGAAGAGTTGCACAACGCCAACCTGGCCGGGGCTGATCTGAGCCAGGCCAACCTGGTTAAGACTAATCTCCAGGAGGCTGATTTGAGCGGGGCCAACCTGAGTGAAGCCAATCTGGTGGGCGCCAATCTGCGGGGCGCCCAATTGACCGGAGCCAATTTGGCCAAGGCCAACCTGATTTCGGCTGAACTGGGCGGGGCCAACCTGTCCGAGGCCAACCTGTCTGAGGCCAGCCTGATCGGGGTCGACTTGAGCCGGGCCAACTTGAGCCAGGCGAACCTGAGCCTGGCTAATCTGCAAGGGGCCAATCTACGGGCGGCCAGACTGGACGGAGCCAAACTGAAGAAAGCGATTATGCCCGACGGCAAAAAGAAAGGGTTATTCACCAGGCTCACCAAGTTTACCGGCTGATGGGGTACAATTTTCGAAATGCGACGAGGAGGGATATTATTCAGACGAGTTGAAAGCACAAAAACTTCAGGATGAAGTGGCAATAACGTTATTACAAATAGTGCACAATGTCGTATAGCTTGAAAGGAGACAAGGATGTCTGAAAAACACAGTTTTGTCGTAGTAAAGTATCCAGGTCAGGATACCGCGGCCAGGGCCCTCGCTGTTCTTGACCAGCTCAGCGAGGAAAAAGCGATCTCATTCGAGGAGGCGATAGCCGTTTACAAGGATGAGAAAGGCAAGCTCAAGATCCATAAGGATTCGACGGTTATTACTGGGCGCAAAGGTGGTATCGCCGGTGGGACAACCGGTTTGATCATCGGCACTTTGATGGGCGGGCCTATTCTGGGCGCGCTTGTTGGGGCGGCTACGGGCGCAGCGCTCGGCAAAATGACCGGCCTCGAAGGGGATGTGAAGCAACAGTTAGATGAAGAACTTGGCCCAAACGACTCAGCCCTGTGCGTGGTTATCAAGACCATCAATTGGTCCAGGGTACTGGACGAGATGAAGCCACACAATTTCGGCGGGACAGTAATTGTGGCAGATTTGGCTGAAGGCGCCGTCCAGAAGATTGGACAACTGGCCGAGGATCCGGAGGTGGCGGAGGCCGCCGCCCAAACCATCGAAGAGCTGACCGAGAGTCCGGAGGTAGTGGAGGCCGTGACTGAAGAGTTAAGTACTTCCCCTACGCCGCTCATAACCATAAAAGGTATTGGGCCAGTTTACTCCCGAACCCTCAAAGAGGCGGGCGTTTCAACCACGGAGGATCTCCTGGAAAAAGGGTCGTCTCGGCCAGAGCGCGATGAACTGGCCAAAGTAACCGGCATCAGTGAAAAATTAATCCTGCGTTGGGTTAATATGGCCGACCTGTTTCGGATCAAGGGCATCGGTGAAGATTACGCTAACTTGTTGGAAGCTGCCGGCGTAGACACCGTACCCGAACTGGCCCAACGAAACCCTCAAAACCTCCACCAAAAAATGGTTGAGTTGAACGCAGAGAAGAAGCTTGTTCACCGCTTACCAGGTCAAACTCAAGTGGAGGCTTGGGTGAAACAAGCTCAGGCGTTGCCACGCATTATGAGCTACTGAGATGCCGAACGGGGCCGCATCTGAGGATGCTATCCCCTCAAATTTGCATCTACTGAGTCTCCCGGAAGGGTTTTTGAGGGATTGGGGAGAGGGTTACGAGTGGGTTCCGGAACCAGGGGAGAACCGGAATGCAGGTCCAAAAAGTTCTGGAAACGTGCCTCTATGCGGCTGATTTGGCCGCGGCCGAGATTTTTTATAACCAGGTTGTAGGTCTGGAACCGTTTGCCAGGGTTGCCGGCCGGCACGTTTTTTTTCGGTGTGGGCCAGGCGTTTTTCTGTTGTTCAACCCGGCCCGCACTGCTCAGCCAGAGGGACCGCTCCCCGTTCCGCCTCACGGCGCTCACGGGCCGGGTCACGTGGCGTTTGCCATCGCCCCGGCCGAGATCCCGGCCTGGCGCGACCATCTGCAACGCCACGGCGTCGAGATTGAAGCGGAAATTACCTGGCCTGCAGGCGGTCAATCCCTCTATTTTCGCGACCCGGCCGGCAACAGTGTCGAGTTAGCTACCCCCCAGACCTGGCAACTGTAATCATTTCGCCGTAACAATGCTCTTCACTGCCATGCTAAGCTGTCTCTGCGTCGTCGCCAGGGCGATAGACCGGCACGTGCAGGGTAAAGGTTGAGCCTACGCCAACCTGGCTGGCCACACTGATCTTGCCCCGCATTCGTTCCATAATCTGCAGACAGGCCGGCAAGCCCAGGCCGGTGCCGCCTTTTTTGGCCTTGCCGGTGTGGAAGGTCAGCCAGATCTTGGTCAATTCCGCCTCGGGAATGCCGCAGCCGTTGTCGGCCAGCTCAATGAGCACAAAATCCCGGCTCTCGCGGCGAATAGCCACAAATAGTTGGGGCTGGGGCTGCTCGTCCATCGACTCCACGGCATTCTTGACCAGATTGATAATAACCCGGCCCATCTGCACAGGATCGACCTTGACTGGCGGAATTTCCCCGTCGATACTGTAGAGCACGCTGGCCGGCGGCTGCACGAATCCTTTCACATTCTGCTGGACGATCTCGACGATGTCGGCCGGCTCAAGTTTCATCCGCCGGGCTGGCCCGATCAGATCCTCTTTGATTTGCAGGATGGTGTTGCCGCTTTGCTCGATGATCTCCAAATCCTCCAACATTGACTCGATGGCCAGCAGCCGCTGCACCTTGGCCAGGGGTTTGCCTCTCAGTTTCTCTACCGACCGCTCCAACTCTGGGAAATGCTCTTGGAGATAGCGAGCTGCGACCATGATGAGTTGGGCCAGCGGGTCGCTTTGACGACTCTCATCCAATTGCGACACAAATTCGCCGCTTAAATAAAGAAACCGGGCCAAATCTTCCCGCAACCGGGCCACACTGGCCGGAATGGGCGCAGCTTTGTTGCCAACCCAGTGAATGGTTTCGCCCGTAGCCGTAGCAATCGACTCAAAAGTCTTAGTGCGAACCAGTTCCTGGCTGGCCGCTTCCAGATCTCGCAGCAACCGGGCATTGTTGATGGCCACGGCCAACTGGTCGGCCATCATCTGCAAAGAAGAGATATCCTCCTCGGAAAAGGCGGTTGCTTCCACGCTTTGGACCGTCAGCGCGCCAATGGCTTCACCGGTGATGATAAGCGGCAACGCCATTTCTGAGCGGGTGTGGGGCAAGTAAGGGTTGGGAGTCCAGTCCGACTCGGCGTCAACATTTAGGGCTATTCGGGCCTCCATAGCGGCAATAGCCGCGCCAACCATCGAGTTGCCGCCGACCTCTAGTTGGTAGCCCTGCTCGACCATTTTTCGCCCGGCTTCACCCCGTCCAGCCTTGAGCCTGGCCCAAATCCGACCCTCTTCGTCAGGCGTGGGGTCAACCAGAAAGATGCCGGCGTAGTAGAAACCGTACTCTTCGCAAATGATGTAAACAGTACTGGACAGCAGTACGTCCAGGTCTAGGATAGAGGTGATGTTGCGGCTGACCTCAGCGCCCACTTGCAGCAATTGGGCCCGCCGCGCCGCCTGGCGGAAGAGGCGCTCGTTTTGCTGGTGCAGGCGGGCATTGTTGATAGCCACCGCCAGTTGGTCGGCCATGGCCTGCAGCGAGGCGATGTCTTCTTCTGAAAAGGCGGCTTCCTGGGTGCTCTGCACCGTCAAAGCGCCGATGACCCGGCCGCCGATGGCCAACGGTAGGGCCATCTCGGAGCGGGTATCGGGCAGAAACGGGTTGTTGAACCAGACGGCTTCTTTGCCCACATCCAGGGCAATGCGGGCCTGGTTCAAGCTGGTACAGGCCCCCACCATCGAGCGCCCGCCGACCAGCAGCTTGTGCCCGTGTTCGATCATCAACCGGCCGGCTTTGCCTCGCCCTGCTTTCAGGACAGCCCAATCCTGACCGTCGGCCAGTCGCTCGATGAGAAAGATGCCGGCGTAGTAGAAACCGTAAGCATCGCAGATAATATCGACTGTGCGGGCCAGCAACTCCTCGAGATCAAAAATAGAGGAAATGTTCCGGCTGACCTGAGCCGCGGCCTTGAGCAGGGTGGCCTGCCTGTTCAATTTATTGGCCGATAGTGCGGCTACATCCGCGGCCGTTGGCTGTTCTGGTTGCATTGGGTGTGGCCTCACTCGGCGATTGCGGTTCGAATCCGGCGTAGCACCGGCAACAGGTGCTCGCAATCGCTCCCAGTCAGCATCTCGATTAAGAAGTCAAACTGCTCCCGAACCGAAGCTTGCTGCCGGGCGGTTACCCAGGCGCCCAGGGTCGTGCGATAAAGTCGCTCGATCTCCTCCTCCCGTTCGACCAGGTTGCCCGAAACCAGGGCCAGTAGCAGGTTGCCATCCGGTATGGCCACGCGAGACCAGAAGTCAGTCTGCTGATTCGCTTTGGCCGTAGCCACTTGCAAGCAGAGATTGATCTGGTTGATTAGCTCTTGTTGCCGGGTTTCGTCTTTACTGGCGCAATCTTGGAGCCAGCGAAAGGTCATCCAATTTAGGGCGTGGTAGGGATTGACCTCTCCGGCCGATTTGCTCAACTCGTAGGCTTTCTGGTAATACTCTTCGGCTTCGTTGAGTGAGATGCCCCGGGCCTTGCCTTCGCTGACCAGGGCCGCCCGTTTGAAAAAACTACCCAGCAGGGCCAGCCGTTCCGGTGTTTGGCCGGCGGCCAGAACCCACTCCAGCCGGCTGCGGGCCTGCTTCAGGAGTTTGTCCGGTTGAGGCTGGTCAGCCCGCCGAGCCACCTTTGCCTCGCTTTGCCGTTCTTGCTGCCTGAGCTGAACCGCATAGCGAGCCTGCAAATTGCCCAGTTGCTCAACCATCCTGATCGGCGCATCACCGCCCCAGGATTTGAGCCCCTGCTCGTAGCAGTAGATCGCTTCCTCAAAGGCGCCCAATTCGCCGAAAGTTTCACCCAGGTGATAGAGTAGTTCGCCGGTCTGCCACTCACGGCGCAGCTTTTGTTGCAACATTCTCGCTCGTTCCAGGCTGGCTTTACGCTGGGCCGGGCTGCCGGCGGTCGCGCCGGCTTTGATATCTTGCAATTCTTTGATAACCTCGTGCCCGGCGACCGGTTCGACCAACCCGCCTGTCATCGGTCTCGCCCCGGCGTCGAGTACAAAGCCGGGGTCGCCGTAACATTGGTAGGCGCCCCAGGTATTGGTGGCCCGGTGCTCCTGGTAAGTCCGCTTGCGGGCCTCATGGACGGCCTGGCCAAATTGCTGGCCTTGCCCAAACATCATCTGCCGGTAGAATTCGGCGGCAAAGGTTTTGGCCGCGGCGTCGTTAACGGCCCACCCCGCGGCAATAACCCCGCGCACGCCGATATTGATCAACTCGTTGGCAACACTGGCCGCCAGTTTGTTCCAGGCTCGCTCTGTTTGGTAGCGGGCCGCCTGTTGCTCAGGATCAGCCTGCTTCTGGTCTATTTGCCCCAGGTGGCAGCAGTTCAAAAAGACCAGCTCCGGCACTACCCGTAACTGGCGAATTTCGTTGGCCGTGAGATGAATGTTATCCCCTATTACCACCCCGCTCTCCGCCGGGCTGTCTGAATTGTAAATACCGTGACCGGCAATATGCAACAGCCGGTACTCCCCGGTAAAGAGTGCATTCAAAATGGCGGTGGGGTGCGCCTGTTCGCCGACCAGCAGGGTGACGTCGTAGCCATGTTGCTCCAACTCGGCTTTCACCAACCTGGCCTCAGCTTCAGCGCCGGGCAGGTCGGGGTAAGGTGAATCGGCGGCCAATTTCGGGTTGCCAATCACCAGGGCCCGGGTGCCCCGCGGCGGCTGGACTCTGGGCCGAAATTGAACTGTTTTCAACTGGCGCAGCACCCCGATGCGGATGGCCAGCGGTTCCATCTCCCGCTCCTGCGTCGGTTCAACCAGCATTTCCCACGGGTATTGGGCGGCGTGGCTGTCGAGCACCAGCACCAGATTGGCCGTTTCTTCAGACTGTTCTTTTAAGGTATTGGGCATCAGCAATTCGTACAGGGTCGCCGGCAGGTCGTCTGAGGCGTTGGGATTGGTGATGGCCTCCTGAATAAAGCCATCGATCAAGTTAGCCTGGGTGGCCTGCAATGTTTCCTCGGCCCGGGCCCGGTCGGTTAACATCACAAAATTTAGCGCACGGGCCTTTTTTGAGGCATCCGTTGATGTTGCCCCGGTAATCTGCAGGCGACGCCACCAGCCCTGGTCATACTGTAAACTCGGTCGCCCTAGCAATCCACCCTGCCCGAGCAGCAGGTAAGATGAGCCGACAATCTCCTCGTTCTCTTCCAGCAGCAGCCGGACGTGGCTGCCAATATTTTTGACGACGTGAGCGGCGTGGGTGGCTAGGTCCTGGTACAGCTCGATAAATTCGATTTGGTCAATCCGCACCCGGTCCCACAGGCCGCGGCCTTGCAACAGCCGGTTGGCCAGTATCGCTCC
>CAYZHI010000153.1:0-8046 GCA_964477335.1 uncultured Caldilineaceae bacterium
GGGACATTTGCTGTAACACGGCAAGCACAAAAAAAGAAACCCGACATTACGTCGGGTTTCCCAAAAAGGAGGAGAAGATGAACATGCCTTTGACCCAGGTTAGCGCAATTGGCCTGATTGCTCCAATGGCTAACTTTACTTTGCCATCTTTGGAGCATTGTAACATAAGAATTGTTTATCTACACTACGCCAACTCTACGGAAACCATACTCTGGCTGGCTCAGCAATCCTTAGCGTGTCTGGGGAACTAACCCACAATACTTTTCAAATAAGGGCGCGGTTAAAACCGCACCTGGAGGGCTACGCCGTGATGTCCGCCTGCGCGGACAAAAAGCCCCGTCCACGCAGGTGGACGGCTGGCTTTGGCCCTGAAGAAGCGATTTCAATCGCTTATTTGAAAAGTATTGGAACTAACCCACAATACTTTGCTCGTATTGACCGGTGATGGGTCTATTTTGAGCAAAACGCTCCACGGAGAAAATATTAATATCCGCCTCGGGTTGGGGACCGCTGAGAATCAACTCAGCCATCATCTCGCCTACGGCCGGAGCCAGCTTGAAGCCGTGGCCGCTGCCCCCGGCGGCCACGTAGAGACCCTCAACAGCCGGTAATGGCCCTATCAGGTGATGCCAATCAGGCGTGATATCGTAAAGTGAGGCCCAACCTCCGGCCGACACCCCGGCTGACATCACCGGATAGCGGCGGGTAACGCGTTCGGCAAAGTCGGCCACGGTATCGAACTCGATTTTCTCATTGTAATTGTCAGGATCAACCGCTTGTTCGGTATCTTCGATTGAACCAACTAACATTAGATCTCCCGTTTCGGGCCGCACATAAACCTGCTCTTTGAAATCGCCAAAGACCATATGTTTGCTAAAGGTGACCGGTCGCTTATACACAGCCACCTCGTGGCGGGTGGCGACGATGGGGAGGTCAAGGCCGATGGTGCGGGTCAACTGGGGCGTCCACGGACCGGCGGCGAGTACGACCGCGCCGGCGGCCAGCTCGCCCTGGTCGGTCAGCAGGCCGGTAATCCGTCCGCCGGCGGTTTTAAGAGCCAGAGCCCGGGTATTGAGCCGTAACGTTGCCCCTAATGCTTTGGCTCGCTCGGCAAAGGCGGTGGCCGCGGCCGACGGATCGGCATAGCCTGAGGCCGGTTCGTAGGCTGCGCCGGCCAGACCGGCCGTAGAGATTTGCGGTTCCAACTCTTTGATCTCGGCCGGGGTAATGAAGCGAGTCTCAATGCCTACCTTTTGTTGGAGGGCAATATTGGCTTTGAGTTCGGCGATGTTTTCCTCGCCGGCCCCCAGCAGGAAGCCAACCGGCTCAAAACCGACCTCACCGCCCACCACGTCGTCAAAATTTTGCCAGATCTGCCAGGAGCGTAAGGCCATCCGGGCGGTAACTTCATTGGAGTAATGCTGGCGAATGATAGCGCTGGAGCGGCCGGTGGGACCAGCGGCAATAAAATCGCGCTCAACCAGAGTGACTTTGAGGCCGGCCTGGGCCAAATTAAAGGCGATGCTACAGCCGTTGATGCCGCCGCCAACGATGATAATATCGGATGTTGTCATATGTTGTTAATCGATACCCAGGTAAGCCTTTTGAACCATCTCATTGTTTTGTAGATTTTTGGCGCTATCGTGCAGCACAATTTCACCGGTTTGGATAACGTAGCCTCGATGGGCTATTTCCAGAGCCATGAGCGCGTTCTGCTCAACCAACAGGATTGTGCCGCCTTGTTTGTTGATATTTTGAATGGTTTCAAAGATGCTCTCTACCAGAATTGGGGCCAACCCCATCGACGGTTCATCCAGCAACAAGACTTTGGGGCGGGCCATGAGCGCCCGCCCCGTGGCCAGCATCTGCTGTTCACCGCCACTCAAGGTCCCGGCCACTTGCTTACGGCGCTCCTTCAAGCGAGGAAAAATGGTAAAAACGTATTCCATATCCTCAGCTATCTGACGCGCATCGTCCCGAATAAAGGCGCCCATTTCCAAATTTTCGGTTACGGTCAAGCGGGAAAAGATGCCCCGTCCCTCCGGCACTTGCGAGACCCCCTTTTCAACGATCTCATGAGCGGCGTATACGGCTAAATCTTCGCCGGCCAGGTGGACGCTGCCCTGGCGTGGACGCACAATCCCGCTAATTGTTTTTAGGGTGGTACTCTTGCCGGCGCCGTTACCCCCAATCAGGGTGACAATTTCGCCTTCCTCAACCGAAAGTGAAACCCCTTTAAGGGCGTGGATATTGCCGTAGTAGCTGTGAACATCTTTGACTTCGAGTAGAGCCATGGCTATCTTTTACCTGATTTCAAAAAATTTAGGCTGCCGCCGGGCTGGCTTGGGCCGCGCCGCTTCTGGCGCTTGGCGCGCCGGTGGCGCGGCGTCCCAAATAAGCCTCAATGACTTTAGGATTATTCTGAATCTCAACCGGAGTTCCCTCGGCAATCTTGCTGCCATAATCTAACACGGTGATAATTTCGGAGATGCCCATCACTACTCGCATATCGTGTTCGATCAACAAGATAGTAATCCCTAACTCATCGCGGATGCGATGAATGAAATCGGTCAGCCGGTCGGTTTCGTTGGGGTTCATGCCGGCCGTCGGTTCGTCCAGCAGCAACAATTTGGGCCGGCTGGCCAAAGCTCGACCGATTTCCAGGCGCCGCTGGTCGCCATAAGGCAGATTCTTGGCCAGAATATCCCCCTTGCCCTGCAAGCCGACAAATCTGAGTAGGCGTATGGCTTCTTCTTGAGCTGCCTTCTCTTCTCGCCGGGTGCCGGGCGGCCTGAAAACAGCGCCGATCCAATGGGCTTTGAGATGAGGTTCCTGCCCCACCAGTAAATTTTCGATAGCACTCATATTGGCAAACAAGCGGATATTTTGGTAGGTTCGGGAAATGCCGCGCCGGGTGATTTGATCGGGAGGAATATCCATCAACGGTTTGTCATCAAAGATTACTCGCCCTTCGTCAATGGTGTAAAAGCCGGTGATACAGTTAAAGAAGGTTGTTTTGCCGGCGCCGTTTGGACCAATAATGGCATGAATAGACTTTTTTTCAACTTCCAAATCGACATGATCGACGGCGACCAACCCGCCAAATCGTTTAACCACCCCTTTTGCAGATAGTATTGATGCCATAATTTTTCTCACTCAAATTAGTAGAGTTTTAGGTTGACGCCACACCGCCGGCCTCCGCCGTCTCAGCGACAACTCCTGGCAGTTCCAACTGCTCCTCACCCGCGTGAAGTTCACGCTTTCTAACCTCAGAGGGCCAGAGGCCTTCGGGCCTCACCAGCATCATCACGATTAACAACGCCCCGTAAATGAGCAGCCGGAATTCGGCAAACTCCCGTAACAGCTCGGGCAGGCCGATCAGGGCCAGAGCACCAACCACCACGCCGGGAATACTCCCCACCCCGCCGATAATGACGATACAGACCACATTGATCGACACCAGCAGGGCAAAGCTGTGCGGAAAGACCGAGCCGACCTGCGAGGCAAAAATAGCTCCGCTCAAACCGGCAAAGGCGGCCCCGGTCCCAAAGGCCAACAATTTACTGGCAACCAGATTGATGCCCATGGCCTCGGCTACGTCTTCGTCTTCGCGCATGGCCATCCAATTGCGGCCAATCCGAGAATATTGTAGCCGCCAGGCCACAAAAGCAATGATGATACAACCGATGAAAATGAGGTAGTAGAAATGTTGCGGGTCTTTGATGGTAAAGTTCATCAGGGTAGGATATATATAGTTAACCAGGCTCACGACCGGTTTGGGAATGTTCAAAATCCCCTGCGCTCCACCCAAAGCCGGCCGTAAAAAGTCAGACAGAACTAAAATGCGGATGATCTCGGCAAAACCCAGGGTAACAATCGCCAGGTAGTCGCCGCGCATCCGCAACACCGGAATCCCCAAAATGACCCCGGCAATGGCGGACACGGCGATGGCAATCGGTACGGCCACCCAGAAACTGACAAACATTTCCCCGGTTGGCTCACCCGCCACTACACTGGAGACGCCCAGTCCACTGGTTGAAGTTAACAGGGCGGTCACATAGGCTCCGATGGCAAAAAAGCCCACAAAGCCCAGGTCCAACAGACCGGCCAGGCCAATGTCGATATTAAGCCCCAAGCCCATCAAGGTGTAGAGGCCAACCAGCACCAAAATCTGGCTAATATACGGTCCCACAATTTGGGGCAGCAGAAGCAGCACAACCACCGTCAGGGCGATTAATAGCCAACTGATCGTGCGCTGTTGGGGCGCAGGTAACGAGGCGTAACGCTGCTTGGTGCTTCCGCTCCGAGTTATCCACAGACCGCTCAACCCGGCAAAAATTATGAATATCGTGATGGCTCCGGCAATCGACAGGCCGTTTCGAGCAAACAGAAAGTCGGCCACCGATTCAGTGATGTCACTGCGCGACATGATAACATCTAACAGCTCCTGGAGCATCCCGAAGAGCAATACTGCGCTGAGACCCGTGACCAGCATCCGCCGGGGCAGGGGCGGGATCAAATAAATGGCCGCCCCTAAAATGCTGAAGAGGGTCAAAAAGCCGACGAGCATGAGGAGACCAACGGCCAGAGAGTCTTGTGAAAAAGTCAAAATTTCAACCAAATTGGGGGAAGCATTGACAAACATGTTGCGGATATTGGTAGTATCAATGATGATGACCAGGAGCGAGGCCATTATGCCACTGACCAGGCCGACCCCCAGCCCACCGAGCACAACCCTGGCGGCCTGGCCGCCCGATAATTTCCGGGCCGCCACGTAGCCCATCCCCAGACTGGTTACAACCAGCAGAGCCAGCCCCAGGGTGAGGATCTGGTAAATCACATCTCGGTCGTTGAAGGCTTCCACCATCCCCACCAAGCAAAGGTAGATGACTATAAGCCCACTAATAAGGCCATACTGGATGACGCGTTGCCAGCTAAAAACAGATTCACTTCGATGAATTATTGCCCGTTCTCCCATCGGTCACCTCTTAGGCTTTCTTCTTGCTTATTTCGACCCCCATAATCCCGGTGGGGCGGAAGATGAGAACGAGAACCAGCATGGTAAATGCAATTACGTCTTTCAATTGATAGGGCGCCGGAATACCTAATCCTTCCAGGAACAGGCTTGGCCCCAGCGATTCAAATACGCCCAGGAAGAGGCCGCCCAACATGGCCCCCGGTATATTGCCGATGCCGCCCAATACCGCCGCGGTAAATGCTTTTAATCCGGGAATGAAACCCATAAAAAAGTGGACTTGCCGGAAGATCAAGGCATACAACACCCCGGCTGCCCCGGCCAGGATTGCCCCCAGGCCAAAGGTGGTGGTGATCACCCGGTCCACATTGATGCCCATCAGCGCCGCCACATCCTTATCCTCAGATACGGCTCGCATGGCCTTGCCGATTTTGGTGAACTGGACAAAATAGTATAGCCCCACCATCAACAAGATTGAAGAGACAATGACCATAAATTGGGTACGCGAGATTGGCAGCGGCACTTCAGCTGTAGTGGTCACGCCTAGCTCTGCTGCAGTTGCAGGCGATAACGGCATAGCCCCATTAATAGCTCCAATAAATAGACTCTGCAGCAGTGGGGCCAGCAAAAAGGCAGCCACCAATAAAATCAGGATAAACAGGCCAAATGGGGCCCAGCCCAAATTCTTGCGCACTCCCAGGGTGCTTTTCAGGTACCGGTAAAAGGGCAAGAGCACCACCGCGCCTATGCCCACGATCAAAACCAGGGCGATGAAGAGTAACAAATCGGCTACGGTCAGGTCACCTCTGAGAGCCGGCACCGGGGGATAGGCTTCCACGCCGGAACCATAAAAGCCACGGAAAGTATATTGAAGGAAGAAAGAGGCGCCAATGGCGGTAATCAGGGGCACTAATCGGGGCGCCCGGCGCAGCGGACGATAGGCTATTCGCTCCACGGTAACGGCAACCACCCCGGAAGTGATCATCGCCACCAGGAAAATGATCAGCAAAGCCACCAAAGGGTTTGTTTCAAGGAAGGGCGGTTCACCTTCAGGCCGGGGTGTAGCAAAGGCTTCGGCTACAAAAAAGGCGGTAAAGGCCCCGCTCATAAAAACTTCGCCGTGGGCGAAGTTGATCATAAAGAGGATACCGTAAACCAGAGTGTACCCCAACGCAATCAGCGCGTAAATACCGCCCTGGGCCAGACCGAATACAAAGAAATCCCACCACTGTTCGCCGGAATATTTGGGCACCGCCAGGGACGAGATCGTGCCGCCAATGACCACGTAGATGATGACAATCTTAAAGAGGAGCAGCCAGGCATCGATAAAAGTGAAGCGCTTCGACATATCCCAGCCGGTGATCAGGCCAATCGGTAAGCCAATCAGGAGACCGGTTACCAAACTCCCCCAAAATGGACCCAAATCCACATCCAGGTTGAAGGCGTTGCCGAAAACAGTCTCTCTCAGGATGGTATTAAGCCCGGCGCTCAGGAGCCCGATGATGATGCCAAAGATATACCATTTGATTTTGGGATTGCCGTCGTCATCTTTGACCAAACGTAGCAGGTAGCCAACGCCTAGCGACACGACCATGTATAGCAGTAGATTCGCAAAAAGCTCCATACCCTTCTCCCCGGCAAGTCGATTGCGTTATTATTTTTTGAGGTACCGATTTTGAACGCCGATTATAGCATGCATCTATTTGAGGAGCAACTACTTATCTGAAGCGATAGCTTACTGAATCGGCCCTAATAAGGCGTTGGCAAATCCGGCCAGAGCGTCGGCGCCGGATGAGGCCCCATACGCAGCTATCCAGGCGACGGCGGCCGTGAACGCTTGTTCATCTTCCGCTTGCCAGGCTTTAACCAGGGTATGCCAAGGTTCTATGAATTCTCCCCTGGCCGCCGCCTGCAAAAAGGCGGCGCTTAAGGCGTTAGTCCGGGGAATAGCCGTTTGGGCTATTTGTGTAGCCACCCCCTGACGTCCGGTTAGCCAGAGCGCCATGATTACCCCGATCAAATAATCATCTCCGGCCGGCGTCAGGCCGCCCCCCAGTCCGGCTAACTGAGTCACTGCCTGGGTCAACTGTTCCACCCGGTCGCGCCGGTGGATGGCTTGAATCAATGTGGCGGCAGCCTCTTGAGCCTGGTGAGCCAGTCGTTGAACCAGGGGTGAATCTTCGGTCAGGTTCGGCCAGTGAATATAAGGCAGTAGGGTATTGGTGATGAACCTCGGATCGAGCGGCCTGTCCGGCCAGTCGATTCTTGGTTCCCAGACCGCGGCGCCCGTCAAATCGATCTGCCACGGCCCAATCACCACCGCCTCTGGAGTGGCCTGGGCCGGTTGATTGGCTGAAAGCGACTCAAAAATGGCGGGCAAGCCAGGTATCGAGATGGCAAAAGGGCCCTGGCCGACTGCGGGCAGAAGGAGAGCAATAATCCGTCCCTGCTCGTCGATCAAGTTGCAGGCTCGCCTAAAAACGCCCGATACCCGCCCTGAAAAGGGCCGCCGATTTAGCTCCTCCAGCAGCGGCCGGGCAATGACCAGGGCGGAGAGCGTACGCCTGGTCATCAATCTATTGAGGTGTGGGGGTCACTACCGGGGTCGGGCTGGCGCGAAAGCCGATCGGGGTCAGCGTTGGGCTGGGCGGGGAGGTCGGCGTGGCTGCTTTGACCGGTTCAACCGTCTCCTCGCCGGCGGCTTCATCACCCAGGCGGGTATGAGTCTGCCCGTCAATCTCAATTTCATAATCCAGCGGCACTAGCTGAATCCAGGTGTTGCCCGGTTTGAGCGGCAGCGGTTGGCCGTTATTGAAGAAAAATTTCGGGGTGGTCCGGCCATCCGACTCCCAATTACCTTTGAGTATCTTGCCATCCCGCAGCAGCCAGG
This sequence comes from uncultured Caldilineaceae bacterium, assembly GCA_964477335.1. Lineage (GTDB taxonomy): Bacteria > Chloroflexota > Anaerolineae > 4572-78 > J111 > CAYNLK01. Next base: position 7,866 of record CAYZHI010000153.1, read on the forward strand.
CGGTGCCCAAACCGTTGGTGATGATGCGGATCGAGGTGGCGCCGTTACTGTCCTCGACGATATCGGTATCTTGATGCTCGGCAAAGTAGATGATGACATTGGCCGCGTCGATCTGGCTGCCGGCAAAAGTTAACATCGGTTCGCCTACGATAAAGCGCAGATATCTACCGCTGGCCGGGTC
>CAYZHI010000154.1:0-8012 GCA_964477335.1 uncultured Caldilineaceae bacterium
TTTGGGATTTTGGACTTATTGAACGATTGCCCCCATGAGTGCACAATTGCTACGTGAAGTCTTACCCGTGCCCTGCTCTATCTACGGAGATGTAACCAACGTCCCGGACGAATGCAATTCGTTATCACCCCAAACTTCTAACACCAATGAGGACCGGTCCAAAGCCGATACCAGGGCAAAATCGTTGGTCAATTTAAGCGATGCCTGCCCATTTCTTTTAGATACGGCACGACTATCACTATATCAAACCCCGACATGTATAACCACCCAATTCTTGCGCTCCGGCACCGATTTCGCATCGACCTTCACTTGGCCCAAGACCCTGCTATTCCAACCAGATCGCGCCAGCGCCTCCAGCAACTCGATCTTTTCGTCTTAAACTCCCCTTAAACTTGCCTTGAACTTAACTTAAAGACCGGAACCGGCCCGCTGTGGTATGCTGGACGCATTAAATTTAACCCATTCCATTCAATTTGATAGAGGAGACAATTAAATGAATACAGCAAATATTCGCCAACTCAATGAGCACGTGGCTCACGAGGCCCTATTTTTGCAGGAGCTGCTGGCCGAAATCAATAAAGTGATGGTCGGTCAGGAGACATTGGTCGAACGGGTTTTGATTGCCCTGCTGGCCGACGGCCACATCCTGTTGGAAGGCGTCCCCGGCCTGGCCAAGACGCTCCTGATCAAGACGGTGGCCCAGGCCATTCAGGCCGAATTCTCCCGCATCCAGTTTACCCCCGACCTGCTCCCGGCCGACCTGGTGGGTACCCAGATTTACAACCCGCGCAGCGGTGAATTCACCATCCATCAGGGGCCGCTCTTTGCCAACCTGATCCTGGCCGACGAGATCAACCGGGCCCCGGCCAAAGTCCAAAGCGCCCTACTGGAAGCAATGCAAGAGCGACAGATCACCATCGGCAGCACCACCTATCATATGGAGCAACTGTTCCTGGTGCTGGCCACCCAAAACCCAATCGAACAAGAGGGCACGTATCCGCTGCCCGAGGCGCAGGTAGACCGCTTTATGATGAAGGTGATGGTCAATTATCCCAAACCCAACGAGGAGCGGTTGATTCTGGATCGGATGACCGGAGCGACAATCCCGACGGTGCAGCCGGTGGTCGATCCGGCCCAAATTTTGCAGGCCCGCCAGGTTGTGCGCAATGTGTACGTTGATGACAAGATCAAGAATTATGTCCTGAATCTGGTCTTGAACACCCGCAATCCCGGCAACAACGGCCTGTCGGATTTGCGGCCATACATCGCTTTTGGGGCATCGCCCCGGGCCGGCATCAACCTGATTTTGGCCGCTCGGGCTCACGCTTTTATCAAAGGCCGCGGCTTTGTGACTCCGGAGGATATCAAACAGGTTGCGCCCGACGTGCTACGCCACCGGGTGATCACCACCTACGAGGCCGAGGCTGAAAACGTTACCAGCGCCGACATCGTCCAGCGCATTCTGGATTGCGCCGACGTGCCCTGAACCTGGAGATAGGTATTAGAACATCCCCGCATCCTGTTAGTTGATGACGACTATGTTGTGCTGAATTTGTTAAAGCTGCTGATTGAACGAATTTGCCCGGATTGCCAGATCGTGGCGACCACAGATGCGATGTCAGCTTTAGCTGTGCTACAAAATCCACCCAACGGCCAGGCTTTTGACCTGCTGCTGACTGACTACAAGATGCCGTTGATGGATGGTCTGGAACTGGCCCGAACTGCCAAACGTATCTTAACCGAAATAAAGATTGTGCTATTGAGTTAATGAGAAAAGGATAAATGCCTATGCTAACCACAGAACTGATGACCAAAATTCGACACATTGAAATTCGGACCCGCCGGCTGGTCAACGACAGTTTTGCCGGCGAATACCACTCGGTTTTTCGGGGACGGGGCATGGAGTTCGACGAAGTGCGGCCCTACCTGCCCGGCGACGAAGTGCGGACCATCGACTGGAATGTGACCGCCCGGATGGGCCAGCCGTATATCAAACGCTATGTTGAGGAACGGGAATTGACGGTGATGTTGGTGGTCGACGCCAGCGGCTCCGGCGATTTCGGCAGCCAGGGCAGGTTCAAACGAGAACTGGCCGCCGAGTTAGCCGCGGTCCTCTCTTTCTCGGCTACCACCAACAAAGACAAGGTCGGCTTGATGATCTTCACCGATAAGATCGAACTTTACATCCCGCCGCGCAAGGGTCGCCAGCACGTCCTACGGCTGATCCGGGAGCTGCTGGCTTTTGAACCGCAACATCACGGCACCGATCTCAAGCTGGCCCTGGATACCATCAACCAGATTTTGAAACGACGCAGCATCATCTTCCTGGTGTCCGACTTCTACAATGATCCTGACAGTTACAGCAAACCACTCTACATCGCCAACCGCAAACATGACGTGATTGCCGTTGACCTGCACGACCCGCTGGAAAGCCGCATCGCCGACGTCGGCGTGCTGGCGCTGGAAGATGCCGAAACCGGCGAATTGCTCTGGCTGGATACCGGCAATCCTGCTTGGCAGGCGGCTTTTGCCGACCAGACCCGCCGGTTTGAAACCAGCAAAAATAAAATCCTGGCCAACGCCGGGGTCGACCAGATCAAAATCGAAACCGATCACGATTACATCAAAGCGCTGATGATTTTCTTTCAGAAGCGCGCCCAGCGGCTGAGGCATTGAGACAGTTTTGAGTTGTGAGTTATTAGTTGTCAGTGGTCAGTTATCAGTTATCAGTGGTCGCAGATTGCTAAAACTGATTACTGGTCACTGATTACTGATCACTGATCACTGATTACTGATTACTGATCACTGATCACTGATCACTGTTCACTCGTCAAAAGAATGGAGGCAAAAAAGTAAATGAGACAGAAATTAATGGCAGGTTTACTGCTACTTATGATTTTATGGATCAGCCTGGTCGGGCCAGCCTTGGCCGCTGGTGGAGTCGAGGTCAAGCTGACGCCCAGCCAGGAACAACTGGCCGTGGGCGATCCGGTCGACCTGACTCTGGAAGTCAACCATCCGGCCGGTTACCAGGTGATCATACCCCAACTCGACCAAAATTGGGGCAATTTTGAGGTCCGCAATCAATCCCAGGCCACTACTACTCCCAACCCCGACGGCAGCGAAACTACCCGGCAAACCATCAGCGTGACCCTGTTTGACCTGGGCAACTTTGAAACACCGGCCCTGCCCCTGACCATCAGCGACGGCTCCGGCCAGGTGACGGAAGTGACCGCCCCGGTAGTCTCACTGACGGTCAATCCGCTGCGGCCTGAGGAAGATACCACCTTGCGCGACATCAGGCCCCAGGTTGATATGGCGATTCCGTCGATGCTGCCGTCGATGCTGACCGGCTTAGTTGTGGCGACCGTGGTCGCCGGCGGCGGTTGGTGGCTCTACCGGCGCTGGCGGGCCAAGCGAGGGTTGGGGCTTGTGGTTGACAACCGCCCGCCTTACCAGATCGCGTATGCTGAATTGGACCGTATTGCCGGCCTCAACTTACCCGGTCAGAGAAAATTCAAAGAGCACTACACCCTGGTGACGGACTGCCTGCGTACCTACCTGGAACAACAATTTCAGTTGCACGCCTTTGACCGGACCACCGCCGAGCTGCGGGTCCAGCTTAAACAATCGGCCATTACGCCTGATCAGACGCGCCGCCTCATCGACCTGTTTAGCGAAAGCGACCTGGTGAAATTCGCCAAGCTGACGCCTGAGGTTGAAGAGGCCCGGCAACTGATCGACGAGGCTCGCATCCTGGTGACGTTGACCAAGCCGCAGCCGGAACTAACCAAACCTGAAAACTTTGATAAAACCTTTGGGACAAACCAGCCCCAAAAACACGCGGAGGTGTCAGCATGATCTTCAGATTTGAGTCTCCCTGGTACCTGGCCCTACTGCTCTTGCTGCCGCTGCTGGCCCTCTGGCCGCTGTGGCTGCAAAGAGCCAGGCCGGCGACGCTGCGATATGCCAATGTGAAGCTGGCGGCCAAATCCGCCCACTCGTGGCGAGTCTCGCTGCGCCCGGTTTTGCCCCTGCTGCGACTTTTTATCATCGCTCTGGTAATCATGGGGCTGGCCCGGCCTCAAACCGGGCAGGCCCGGGAAATCATCAGCGGCGAGGGAGTTGACATTGCCCTGGCGCTGGACATCTCTGGCAGTATGGCCTCGCTGGATTTTGAACCGGAGAACCGGCTGGAAGCAGCCAAGCGGGTCATTAGTGATTTTGTGCAGGAACGGCCCTATGACCAGATCGGTCTGGTGGTCTTTGCCAGCAACGCCTTCAACCAGAGTCCGCCCACGGTAGACCGCCAGGTGCTACTGCGGCTGTTAAGTCGCACCCAACTGGCCACCTACCTGGGCATCGACGACGGCACGGCCATCGGCATGGGGCTGGCCAACGCCGGCAACATGCTCAAAGACTCTCAGGCGGAGAGCAAGGTTATCATCCTGTTGACCGACGGCGTCAACAATGCCGGCCAGATCGACCCACTGACCGCGGCCGAAGCGGCCAAGTCGCTGGGGATCAAGGTCTACACCATCGGCATGGGCCGGCCGGGCCAGGTGCCGGTGCCAGTCACGGACGCCTTTGGTCGCCAACAGATCGTTTACCAGGAAAGCGCCATTGACGAAGCCACCCTACAACAAATTGCCGAGATTACCGGCGGGCGCTACTTCCGAGCAGTCGACACGGCCGAACTGGCCCAGATTTACGATGAAATCAATGCTCTGGAGCAATCCCAGGTCGAGATTGAAAGCTACACCCGTTATCGCGAACTGGCGCCGTGGCTGCTGCTGCCGGCTGTAGGACTCTTCCTGGCCGAGGTAGCCTTACGGAAGAGTGTCTTCAGGAAGTTGCCGTAGCACGTGAAGCGTGAAACGTGAAACGTAATGCAATTTTCACGCATCACGTTTCACGCACCACGTAATTGACCAAGATTAATCGAAAAAGGACAAACAACTATGACCTTTGCAAATCCAATTTTCCTGTATAGTCTGATCGTTTTACTGCCGGTGTTGCTGCTCTTCTTTGTCTGGGCCAACCGCCGGCGCGAGGCAGCTCTGGCTCAACTGGGCAACCCGGCCCTGGTGCAGCGCTTGAGCGCCACGGTTAACTGGCAGGGTCGCCGCTGGCGGAACATCCTTTGGTTTGTGACCCTGATCATGCTGCTGGTCGCCCTGGCCCGGCCGCAATGGGGCGTTGAGAGCCACGAGGTGAAGCAGCAGGGCATCGAAGTGATGGTGGCGCTGGATGTTTCTAAGAGTATGCTGGCTCAGGATATCAAGCCCGACCGGCTGAGCCGGGCCAAGCTGGAGATCGCCGACCTGATGAACCGGCTGGGTGGGGATGAGATCGGCCTGGTGCTCTTTTCCGGGGCCAGCTTCATCCAGTTCCCGCTGACGTCTGACTACGCCACGGCCCGCACGTTTCTGGACAACGCCCGGCCGGAAGTCATCTCCAAACCGGGTACGGCCATCGGCGAGGCCATCCGCACGGCTATGTCCGGCTTTGATTATAACCGGCCCAGCCAAAAGGTCATCGTGCTGATCACCGATGGCGAAGACCACGCCGCCGATACGCTGACCGTAGCCCAAGAGGCCGCCGAGCAGGGGATTTTGCTCTACACTATCGGCTTTGGTTCGCCCCAGGGTGAACCGATCCCTGAGTACAATGCTCAGGGTGAAGTCGTCGGTTTCAAACGAGACCAACAGGGCGAAGTGGTCCTGTCCAAATTGGACGAAGCCACCCTTCAGCAGATCGCCGAGATTGGCAACGGCCGATATTTCCAGGCCAGCGCTGACGGCAGCGAGCTGGATGCCTTAATCGGTGAGCTGAACACGCTCCAGAAAGCAGAATTAGCCACCCTACTGGAAAGCTGGGGCATTGAACGGTTTCAGAACTTCCTGCTGGTGGCGCTGCTCGCCCTGGTGCTGAGCGAGTTCATCCCGGACCGGTTGCGCCAGAAAGTCGCCCAGAAGCGAGCGGCTATGAGCGGGCCAGCCACCCAGCCAACCGTTTCTTAAACTTACCTTAAACTTGAGATGAACTTGACTTAAAGACAGCTATGGCCTTAGGGTGATATGCTGAGACCATCAAAATTCTTATTCAAAGGAGGACCAATGAAATTATTTCTAGCGCCATTTGCCCTTACCCTGACCCTGGCTTTGACTGCGTGCGGGGCCTCGGCCGAGAAATTGAACAACAGTGGCAACGAAGCCTACAACAATCAGAACTACGAGGCAGCTCTGGCGGCCTACCAGCAGGCTGTGGCCGAATCGCCGGAATTGGCTCAACCTCATTACAACGCGGCCAACACCTACTATCGTCAGGAAAATTTTGAGCAGGCCCAGCAAGAGATCGAACAAACGCTGGTCAAAGATAAGGGCGAGTTGACTCAAAATAGTCTCTACAACCTGGGCAACACGTTCTTCCAGAAAGAGGAGTTTGAAACGGCGATCGAAAGCTTTAAAGAAGCCCTGCGCCTGAACCCCAACGATGTCGAAGCCAAAGAGAACCTGGAACTGGCCCTGAAGCAACTGCAACAACAGCAACAACAACAACAGCAGCAAGACCAGCAACAGCAAGAGCAAGAGCAACAGCAACAGCAGCAAGACCAGCAGCAAAATGGCGGTCAGGGTCAGGAGCAACAAGAGCAGCCAAACGAGCCACAACAACAGGATGGTCAGCCCAACGACCAGCAGCAGAACGAGGGTCAGCAAAATGACCAGCAGTCGCAGCAGGGCGACCAGCAGGAGCAAGATCAGCAGCAAAACCAGCCAGGCGAGCAGCAACAAGGTCAAGGCGAGCAACAGGACGAGCCATCGCAGAGTGGTCAACCTGGTGAGCAGCAACAGCCAGGCCAAGCCAACGGTCAACCACAGCAGGTCGAAGGTTTGACCAAAGAGCAGGCTCGCCAGCTATTTGAAGCCGGCTCTCAAGGTACGGAAAGTCTGGAAGAGTATCTACAGCAGATACTGGCGGCGCCAGAAGCGCCGGTCGGCGAAGATTGGTAATAAAATCTTTATCTATCAACACAAATAAGGAGAACAAAAGTGAAATTTAAGAATTTGTTAATTGGACTTGGGATTGCCGGCGTAGTTGGAGCGGCGATATTTGTAGGCTACAACAACCAGTACAACAACCAAATGGAGACAACCGTGGCATCGTCTAATTCGGTCAATGAGCCGGCCGCCGAAGAGGCCCCGGAAGAGGCTATCCTCGACGAGGCTGCCCTCCAGGAAATGTTGGCCCAGGTTGCTGCGGCCCAACCGCCGGCGGAAGTAACCCTGGATAAAGAAGCAATGGCCGACTTCCTCAGCGCCGATCTGACTACCACGGCGAGCGGTCTGCAATACGTCATTGAAGAGCAAGGCTCCGGCCCAACTCCGCAAGCAGGTGACGTGGTTCAGGTCCATTACGAAGGGAAGCTGGCTAACGGGACTATCTTCGACAGCTCTTACGACCGCGAACAACCCATTGCCTTCCCGCTGGGTAAGGGGTTGGTTATCCCTGGTTGGGATGAAGGGATCGGCCTGCTCCCGGTAGGCAGCAAAGCCAAGTTGATCGTTCCGCCGGATTTAGCCTACGGCGAATTTGGCGCAGGCGGGGTTATTCCACCGAACGCGACCCTCTATTTTGAAGTAGAGTTGGTTGACATCCTGCCCGGCAGCCCCGTCGCTCCCACCCAAGTGGCAGAAGCCGATCTCACCACCACCGCGAGTGGGTTGAAATACTATGATCTTGTCAGCGGGAATGGTCCAACCCCGGCCCCCGGTCAACTGGTGGCGGTGCACTACACCGGCTGGCTGGAAGATGGCACTAAATTCGATAGCTCCCTTGACTGGGGTCAACCTTTCATCTTTCCGGTCGGCCAGCAAACGGTCATCCCCGGTTGGGATGAAGGCGTCGCCGGGATGAAGGTTGGCAGCAAGCGTCAGTTGGTCATCCCACCGCAGTTGGCTTATGGGGAAGAAGGGATCGATGGGGTCATTCCACCCAATGCTACCCTGATC
>CAYZHI010000155.1:0-8000 GCA_964477335.1 uncultured Caldilineaceae bacterium
TGATAGGTGCTGGGGGTTTGGCCGGTAGCGACCAGGCGGTACTGCTCGGCGGTTTGCTCAATTAAGACCACCGTCGTGTTGACGCTGCCACAGTCGACGGCCAGAATGCTGCGCGCAGTTGAGTTGATCATGGCCGGTTCAAGCAGGCTTACCTATCCAAAAAAACCAATCAGAAATTGCAGGCGAGCCACCAACAAAGCAATCCAGGCATTGGCGGCATTGGCAAACAAAGCGCCCAGGGTGAAAATGATCATCAGCCGGCCCATCCCGGCCCAGAAGCGCACAAAACCCTCCCGCAGCCCGCCGAACAAACCGGGGGCGCGCACGGCAAAGGTGAAATAGAAGAAAGTGCCGATCGTGCCGATCACGATGATGATGTTATTCAACCAGATTACCAGGCCGACTTCTTGCTCGGTATCAGGGTAATGGTTGGGGTTGAGGGAGAGGGCGGCGGTGGCCGAAATTTGGGGAAACAGGGTGCCAAACAAAGCGCCGCCAATGGCCAGCGCCGCCCCAACGCCCAATACGACCGCCAGGGGAATGTTACCCAGCGCGCTGCCCACTTTGCCCGGCGCCGGCAATACTTTGAAAATCAGTAAGAAACAGAGAATTAGAGCCGGAAATACGGCTATCAGGTTGCCGGAGCTCAAACTCGGCCAGAAGACTTCGTGCCAGATAATGATGACGGCATAGCCCAGGGCTACCCCAACAAAGATGTGGCTGGCCAATCTGAACAAGATGTTGTCCCCAAAGATGTAACTAAACACCATCAGGGTTAACCCAAACGCAATAATCGAGCCGATTGTCTCCATAAGACTGACCTTTGGGTTCAGGCAGAGTGTTGCTCCGGCGGCGGCATCCAACCGACCATGGTGCCGGCGGCAATCAGGATGATGATTAACAAATGAGCGATGCTCTGGCTATCCAACATTTGCCGGGCCAGGCCGAAACTCTTTCGACTCGCTTCAATAGCCGCCGCGCCATTGATCCCCGACACCAGCCCATCGAGCTGCTGGCTGCTCCGGTAAGGCTGCAGATAAGGCTGGGCCATAGCACTGGTTGCGGCCAGGATAAAGCGTTCACCCCGAACCGGCTCAACGGCGGTGGCCAACTGTTCGATCCACCAGCGGCTTGTGGTGGGGTTGTCGGCCAGAGTGACGACCATGTCGACCTGGGCCAAATTTTCGATATCGCTCCAGTTGGCTGTCTCGCCCTGGCCGAAGGGTTGGCCGGTATTCGGATCGACCAAACCCGCTAGGGGCTGGCCGTCGGCCAACGCCCGCACCGCCACTACCTGACCGGGTAGATAGCCCAGGTTGACCAGGTTGGTGCCATAAGCTTCATTCCGTTCGGCCAGGAGCCGTTCCAGGGTTTGCTGGGCCACTGCGGCCCCTTCCGGCTCCAGGCTCATGAAGATCAGGCGCATCCCCTGGCCTCGCAACCGGCCAATGACCGCATCGGCCAGCGGCTGCATCTCGCCCTGAGTGGCCGGGGAATAATCAAATGAAACCAGCGCCACCGAATCCGGCTGTTGAAAATCGACTACGCCCAATTCATTGCTGATCAACTCGCGCCGCTGCCGGTCGAGTACCTCTGCCAGCGAGCCGGTCGGTTCTGTCCAGGCCACCGGTTGACCCGAACTGGTCAACTTCTGCAGAGCGGGCAAAAGCGGAATGGCAATCAGGATAATAAAGAGTAGATAGAGACCGGCGCGGGCGCCGCCTCGAAGCAGAGCGTCCCGGCGGGTCAACGGGGCGGGCAGGCTGGCCGGTTGAGGTACGCGGGTTGCAATGGCTTGAAATTCCCGGGCTGCCTCCAGAACCGCGTCTTTCTGCCCGCCAACTGTTTGCGGACCGAGGGTGGATATCGTTGCGCCGGCCATCACTTCCTGGGCCGGTAACAAGCTGGACAGACCCACCAGTACCCCGGTGGCTTCGGCTACATTTAGCGACTCATCGTCCGCCTCAGCCACCGAAGAGTCGACGCCACCAGGGACTCTTTTTTTTTCCGCTGTTTTAGGTTTGGAGACGGTTGCCCTGGCCTGAGCCGGCGGCGTGGCAGGCGGGGCGAGCGGAGCGGCTGGTTCAACGTCCGCTTTGGCCAGATCGACTTGATCGACTTCTTCGCGCTTGAGCGCGTCCGGCGCTGGCCTTTCTTCGGTTAAAGGGGGCAGCACAGCTGTTACCTTACCGGCAGTCAGCCAGTCCGGCGCGCCCGGTTCACCGGCCACATCCAACGCCTGGTCCAGGTCGCCTTCGACGACCGGACCGGCCGCCTCAGGTAGAACGGCGGCTTGCTCAGGCGCTTCTGCCTCTGCGTCGGTCTCGATTTGTTCCCTATCAAGGGCCGGTTGGGCTGGCGTCTCACTGTCTCGCCACCGGGTAGAAACGATGGTGTCAGCTGCGGCGACCCCGGTCAACCAATCCGGGATGACCAATTCCTCTTCGCTGGCGGCATCCTCACCCAACTCCGCCAGCCAATCGCGAACCCCGGTTTCAGCCTCCTCGGGCGCGCCCGGTATAGCCACCTCTTCTTCAATAGGCAGTTCTTCAGTCGGTATCTCGGCCAGCGTTTCGTCTGCCTCAGCGCCAGCCAGCGGCGCCGACAACCGGGCCAGCCAACCTGTTGTTGCAATTCGCTGCTCGGCCGGTTTTTTGGTCTCAGCCGGTTCAGGAGACTCGGCCGGCAATTCGGCCAGCCAGGGCGGCAACTCGCTGTCGGTTTCGGCCATCATCGCAATAGGCTGGGCCGGCAGTTCGGCCAACCAGGGCGGTAACTCGACTTCGGTTTCGGTGGGAGTTTCTTCTGCCATCACCGGTTCAACTGGCGGCTCGGCTGTTTCTTCTGCCAGCTCAACCTCGGCGGCGGTTTCAGCCGGCTCAGCCAGCCAGTCCGGCACGTCGGTCTCCGTTTCTGCTTCTGCTGGAGTCAAATCGGCCAGCCAGGCGGGGCTTTCCAATAAATCTGCCACCGTTGACGGGATAGCCGTTTCGGTTTCGGGCGGTTCCGCCGGCGCTTCAGCGGCGGCCATGCTCGGCAGTTCGGCCAACCAGTCGGGCAGCTCCTCGATTTCTTCAGTCGCTTGAGGTTGGGCAAATGGCTCAGCAAGCTCCGCTTCTTCCGCCGGCTCCCAGTCCGGCGAAGCGCCGTCGGCGGCCCAGCGCATTTCTACCTGAGGTTCCGGGGAGCTTTCCGCCAGCCACTCTGGCGTCTCGCCGGCGGCCATTGTTTCGTCGGCGGAGTCGACCCGTAACTGTGACAGCCAGTCAGGTAAACCGACCTCACCAGTCTCAGGGGCCAGCTCTTGGTCGGGTGTGGGCGGGGCGGTAATCTCCTCGGCGTCGGCTGCGGCCGATAATTCGGCCAGCCAATCGGGCGTTTCCGGCTCTGCTTCTGCCTCACCGGCTTCGGCAACTGCTGCCTCACCGGTTGTGGTTGGAGTTTGACTCAGCCATGCCGGAATTTCAGCATCGGCGGCCGCAATTGCTGGCGGCGACTCTTCGGCCAGCCAGGCAGGCGGCTCAACTTCTTGTTCGTCCGCAGCAACTCTAGCGGCCGGTTCTGGCTCGCCAGGCGGCGATTCACGCAACTCCGACAGCCAATCCGGCCACTCTACCGGCTCCTCAGCCGGTTCCATTTCTCCGGTTGTGGCTTCAACTTCGTCCTCATGTTCAGTCGCGACCACAGCCGCGCCAACGGCCAGGGAAGCAGCCAGCCCGGTTAATCGAGTCCAGTCTGCCTCCCCCTCTTCCTCAGCTTCACCAAGCGGTTCGGTAATTGCCGGCGGTTCGGTTGCGCCAACTAACCATTCGGGCAGTTCCGCTTCGTCTGTCTCGGCGGGTAATGGGGGCAACTCGGCCAGCCAATCGGGCAATTCTTCCTCTTTAGTCTCCGGAAGGTCCGTCTCAGCGGACTCAGGTAGATCAGGTTCAGCCGGCGCTCCAGCGTCGAACATCTGGAGTGGTACGGCCGCAGCCTCGACCGGTTGATCAGGCGGAGCGATCTCGTCAGCCTCGGCCGGGGCTGCCTCCAGTTCTGATAACCAATCAGGCAGTTCAGCCTCTTCGGCTCCAGCCGGAGCAGGCCGCAATGCCGAAATCCAATCGGGTAGCGCCACCTCCGGCTCGGCCGCGTCTGCTACCGCCTCTTCCAAAAATGCCGGGGTTTCTTCCGCTTCGGTTTCAGCCACCGCCTCCAACTCCGACATCCAGGGCGGTACATCGAGCTCTGGTTCGGCAGCCGCCTTTTCCTCAAGAGTTGGGACTTCAGGCAACTCGGTCAGCCAGTCCGAGGGCTCCGCCGCCACAGCGGGGGGTTCGGACAAGCCTTCTGCCTCAGCCGGCGCGGCGTGCAGTTCGGCCAGCCAATCCGGTATATCAGCCTCAACTTCAACGGCGCCGGTTGATTCGACCGCTTCCGCCAGCCATGGTGGGGTCTCAATTTCCTCCGCACCGGCTGCGGTAGCTTGAATTTCATCAGCGGTGTATTCGAATGACTCTGCCGGCAAGGGTGAAGGGGCAGGTTCGACCGCTGTGGGCGGGGGCTGCTCCAATTCAGCCAGCCAATCCGGTATTTCAGCCTCGGCTTCAACTGCGCCGGTTGACTCAACCGCCTCCGCCAGCCACGGTGGGGTCTCGCTTTCCTCTGCCGCCAGAATATCATCATCGGTGTATGCCAAAGATTCCGCCGGCGAGGATGAAGGGGTGGGGGCGGCTGCTTCGGCCAGCCACGCCGGTGTTTCCAGTTCTTCCTCGCCAATGTCAGCCTCCAGTTGTTCAACTGCCGGCAAGTCCGACGGTTCAAAAGACCAGGCGGGGGTTTCGGGTTCGGCGGCCGCGGCGGCTGCCGATAGTTCACTCAGCCAATCTGGCCGGTCGATCTCGGCTTCGGTTGGCGGCAAGGACGAAACGACCTCTTCAGAATCCGGGGCGGGTAATTCGGCCAGCCAGTCGGGAATCGCGCTGTCCGCTCCGGCCTCGGCGCCGGAGGCGGGCGCGGCCAACTCAGCCAGCCAGTCCGGCGCGGCTTCTGCTGGTTCAGCGGGACTCTCATCTTCACCGACCAGCCAATCCAACCGCTCGTCAACCAGTTCGTCGGCTTCAGCGAGCGGCTCCGGCGACAGCTCTGCCGTGGCCGCATCGAATTCCCTGGTCTCGGGCAGAGCCTGGGAGAACTGGGCAATCCAATCAATCTCCTCACCGGCTTCGGCCTCACCGGTTGGCAGCTCATCTTCTGGTAAAACCGGGATATCTGTATCCGGTTCAGGCGCGGCCGGTCCGGAGTCCGGTTTAGGGGTGAGCTTCTGGAGCGGCTTAGCCGGCGGGATTTCAAGCTCTAAGCCGGACGGCACCAACTGCTGCGCCCAATCCGGCGGCGGCGTAACTGCCTCTGCCGGCAAAGCCGCGGCCGGTGTCGCCAGATCGGCGGCCCAGTCTGGCAGCGATTGGGGTTCGGTTCCGGCCGGCTCATCGACGAAATCGGCTGGCACCAGGCCGGCCACCCAATCCGGCGGCCCTGGGGGCGACGGTGCGGGGGGTTGTTCGGGGGAGCCTTGAGTTAGGGGTTTTAGCCGTCTGAGCGGGCGGCGCGGTTTAGCAGTTTCTTCTGCGTCGGTTGGTTCGACCGGAGGGGTAGGTGGCGGAGTCGGTAAGTCGCCCCCGACCAGCCAGGCGGTATCGGGCGGCTTCAAGGCCGGCGTGGCGATATCGGCCTCGCCGGGCCAGGCGGGTTCACTACGCTCCGGGCTTTGGCCAGCAGCCTCCAGTTCGGCCAGCCAAGCTGCGGCATCGTCTGTTGGTGGGGCGGCTGGTTTGGGTTCGGCAGGGGATGGCGCGCCGGGGCTGAGCCAGTCGGGTAAATCGAGCGACTCGGTGGGCGCCGGCTCTTCAAGCTCCAGCCAATCAGGTCCAGCTTGAGCGGCGGCTGGAGCCAGAGCAGCAAGTTCGGCTTCTTCTTCATCGGTCATTTGCGCGGCGGCAATCCAATCAGGTACGTTCCAGTCAGACGGCTCGGCCTCAACATCTTCGGTCCCGGTCTCCGGTTCGGCTTCAAACGCGTCGGAAGCGGGCGGCACAATGGCTGATATCCAGTCGGGGATTTCGGCCTCAAATCCGGTTTCGGTTGCCTCAACCAGGCCGGTATCGCCCTCGTCAGAGGGTAGATCGCCCAACCAGTCGGGTAGCTCAGTTTCAGTTTGGGGCGGCGGTTCCGGCTGTTCTATGGGCGGTAATTTGACAGTTTCGCCCAGCCACTCAGGAACATCGTGCTCACCCAGCGGCAGGTCAGGTTGCAACCCGGCCCTTGATTCTGGTGAAGTAAAGTCGGTCGAACTCTCGGTCAGCCAGTCGGGTACCTGATCGTAGGGTAACTCCGGCTCTGGCGGCGAAGCCGGTCGAGGCTGAGGTGGAGGAGTCGTCAGACCTTCGGTCAGCCAGGCGGGGACGTCGGCATCAGGCCGGGCCGGTTCGACCGGAGGCGGTTCATACTGAACGTAGCTTTCGGTTGGAGTGACCTCCAAATCGGCCAGGAAATCATCGAGCGAAGAGGCCGGTGGTTCGGGTCCGGCTGTTTCAGCGTATGCGCCCCACTCAACCGAGCTGGCCAGCCGATCCCCGGCCGGCGGTGGAGCGCCTTCTTCAGCCAGTTGGGCCAGCAAGGCTGATACGTCGGTCTCGTGCCCGGTTGGTTCCACGACCACCCGAGGCATGCGAGCCTTCTCAGCCGGTTCAGCCGGTTCAAGCCCAATCAGAGGAGCGGGATATTCCTTGTGTTTGGCCAGTAACTCGGTTAACCAGACTGGCACCCGTTCGGCAATTGGTTGGGTGCCGCCCGGTTTTCTGGATCGCTTGGGCAAAGGTTTACGACAATGAATACAAAAGATGGCATTGTCTTTATTTTCCGTATTACAATGTGGACAAGTCGCCATAATACACCTTAATCCGTATAGGGCCGGTCGGCGCCCAGGAGGACACGCAGACCGACGGCAATAGTGCCCAGGGCCACGCCCAGGAGGATACCCCGGACGCCGGCCAGGGTGGGTACCTCCAAAATCCAATCTTTGATGACCGACAGTTCGGGCCACAAATAGAGTCCAATTGGGACCTGGCCGAGCAGCACAATGATCGCAAACAGTACAAAAAAGAAGCTCTCCAAATCTCGCACCCTAAAGGCGCGAAAGACGGCGGTGGCCAAAAAAATAGCCAGGAGGGCAAAAAGCGTTGATTCGAGCGGTTGTAATAAATAGTTAAAAACAAACTGAGCGCCGGAAGATTGGGGACCTCCCAGCCCAAGAATCAGCGTGGCCGCCAACGCCACCAACAACACCAGGCTGTAAAGCGTGTTGGAGCGACGGGCTCGGATGTGGCCCAGATGAACTTTGACGACATTGATTACTCCCAGCAGTAAAGCAAAGGCCACCAGCAGGGTGACCCAGCCAACCACCAATGAGCCAACCCCGCCAACGATCGTCGTTAGACCAGCCAGGCCGAGCAGTTCACCGGCCCATTGAGCGGCGAACAAATCGGCCAGCACAAACAGGCCAACCACAATGGCCACCACAGTGACCCCAACCCGTCCGATCCAGCCGATGGTTTGATTGAACTGCATTGACATACGGTTTTACCTCAACGCCCCAAGCGCCAGGTTAATCAAAATGAGAATGGCCGTGCCGGCCACCAGCAGCCACAGCCAGCTCCAATTCAGGCTGGCCACCAACACGCCGCCCAGCATTACCAGCGTCACCAGCCAGCGCATAGCATCCTGCGTCACCAGGCTGGCCAGGTGAGCCGGAATATTCTTGAGATAAGCGCCAGCCGCATAAATCTCTTCACCCAGCAAGGTTTGTTGAGCCGAAGCATAGATGAATGGTAACGTGTTGGGGTTGCTGGTTCCACCCAGGTGAGCCATCCCGTGCCGGGCAGCCGTTTCGCCCATTAATAGATATTCATCGCCAAAGTAGCCGACCATTACGTTGCCGTCAACCTGCTCGGTATCGAGAATAT
>CAYZHI010000156.1:0-7988 GCA_964477335.1 uncultured Caldilineaceae bacterium
CGGCTACATTGTGCGGGCGGTCCAGGCGATTTCGGCCGGCCGGCCGCAATAGCTGGACGTGACCGCCGACGAGGCCCGTGAACTGGCCTACCACTTCATTCGCATTAAATTGGCCGACGCCGCTCGCCCGGTCAGTTTTGAACAGATATCCCGGCCCGGTTACCCTGAGCCGTTGTGGCAGGTCGAGATCGTCGGTCGCCAGGAGGGTGAGCCGCTCGGTACCCTGCTTATTGGCGTTGAAACCGGGTCTACCTACGATTGGCTGGCCGTCTCGCCCCAACCGGCGTTAGCGTCATCGCTGGCGGCTTGAACCGCTTGATTTGTTGGTTTGATAGTTAGTTGGCTAGTTGCATGAACAGCCATCCATCAAACTAACTAACTTTACAATGTCATATTAGACAAATGTTCTATTTGAACTGAATAGTTTTGGTTATGTCATTTCGAGCGACCAAAGGGAGCGAGAAATCCCTGAATAAGTCCAAATTTCGGCTCGGTCACTGGCTAATTGGGTAGAGGTCAGCTCAATAAACCAGGTGGGTTTGCTAACCACCAAATTCCTTAGATAGCCTTAGCAGGGATTTCTCACTTCGTTAGGCTACATTCGAAATGACATGCCAAGCTACCTGTCCTTCCACATCTACCGAACAAATGTGCAATGTGACATTGTCGAACTAACTAACCATCTATTTTCAGGAGGAAAATCATGCCTGTGACATCTACGACCCAAGAATTGACTCTGGATTTATACAAAGGGCCGGTGGATCCGGACTGGTGCCCCGGCTGCGGCGATTTTGGGGTGCTCAATGCGCTCAAAAAAGCGGCCCTGCAATTGGAGTTACTGCCCCACGAGCTGATGATTGTGTCCGGGATTGGCTGCTCCTCAAATCTGCCCGGTTTCATCCACAGTTATGGCGTCCACAGCCTGCATGGCCGGGCGCTGCCGGTCGCCACCGGGCTGAAGCTGGCCAACCCGAATTTGCACGTCATCATCACCGGCGGCGACGGCGACGGCTACGGCATTGGCATGGGCCATTTCATTCACGCTATGCGCCGCAATCTGGACCTGACCTACATCGTGATGGACAATCAGGTCTATGGCCTGACCACCGGCCAGGCTTCGCCGACCACGATGAAGGAGGTGCGCACCAAAACCACGCCCCGCGGCAACGCCGAACTGCCGATCAACCCGCTGGCCCTGGCGCTGGTGGCTGGGGCCACTTACGTGGCCCGCGGCTTTTCCGGCGATACCCGCCAACTGGCCGACCTTTTTGCCGGGGCTATTGCCCATCGCGGCTTTGCCCTGGTGGATGTGTTCAGCCCGTGCGTAACCTATAACAAAACCAACACCTATACTTGGTTCAAGGAGCGGGTCTACAGCCTGGCCGACGAGCCGGACTATGACCCGACTAATAGTGAGGTTGCTTTGCGGAGAGTGTTTGAGTGGGGTGAGCGCATTCCGCTTGGGCTGTTCTACCAGAGCGAACAGCCCATCTACGAAGACAGCGAGCCGGTTTTGCGGAACGGGCCGCTGGTCAAACAGCCGTTGGGGCTTGATCCGGCCCTGTTGGCCGAATTCCTGGCCGAGACGATGTAATCGTCTGATTTTATAGCTCGCCCGCTCCGGCTGAGGCCCGGCAGACATACACCGTCGCTTCCAACCCGGTTGCGGCCGGATATTCTCTGGCAATGGCGTTTTCCACTGCGGGGACCAATTCCTGGGGCGCCAGCGCGACCACGCAGCCGCCAAAGCCGCCGCCGGTCATCCTGACGCCGCCGGCCTCGCCAACCACGTTGGCGATGATCTCCACCAGGGCGTCAATCGGCGGTACGGTGATTTCAAAATCATCCCGCATCGAGCGGTGCGACTCGGCCATCAAGCGGCCCATCCGGGCCAGGTCGCCGTGGGCCAGCGCCTCGGCGGCGGCTTCGGTGCGGCCATTTTCGGTGATGACGTGGCGGGCCCGTTTGGCCACAGTTTCGGCCAATTCGTCTTCGTGTAAGGCCAAGAGGCCGGGTGATACATCCCGCAAGGCCGCCACGCCGAAGTGAGCCGCCGCGGCTTCGCACTCGCGGCGGCGGGTATTATATTCGCTGTCGACCAGGCCGCGCTTGACATTGCTGTTGGCAATGATGATGGCTGTGCCCGCCGGCATCGGGACGGCCCGGTAAGCCAGGCTGCGGCAGTCGATGAGCAGGGCATGGCCGGCCTGGCCCAGCGCCGAGATGTACTGGTCCATAATACCGCAGCGCATACCCACAAAGTCGTTTTCGGCCTGCTGCCCCACCAGCGCCACCGTCTGCCCGTCGAGACCAAGCTCGCTGAGCCGGTTGAAAGTCGTGCCGACCACCACCTCCAATGAAGCCGAGGAACTCAGCCCGGCCCCCTGCGGCACGTTGCCGGCGACGACCATATCAACGCCTTGCAGCCGATAACCGCGCTGCTGTAAGGCCCAGGCCACCCCGCGGACGTAGTTGCTCCACGGCGCGGTCTCATCCCGAACAATCCGCTCAGCCAGATCAAACTGGCTGGTCTGCTCGCTAAAATCGGCCGCAACCAATTTGACCTGCCGGTCGGGTCGCGGCCTGGCCGCCACGACGGTGTGGTAATCGATGGCGCAGGGCAGCACAAAGCCGTCGTTGTAGTCGGTGTGCTCGCCGATGAGGTTGACCCGGCCCGGCGCCCGCAAGAAGTGAGTGGGTTCAGAGTTGAAATGTTTTTTGAAGACCTGGTAGGCTCTGGTTTTCAAATCCATTCCAGTCTCCTTGAGTGAGTTGATGATTTCTGGTCTTCGTAAAATGTGAAGCGTAAAACGTAATGAAGGTACTTGAAAAGACATTACGTTTCACGTTTTACGTTTTTGAACAGCAAAGTTGAATCCGAATAGAGTGAACCCGCTTACTCTAGTTAGAGACGGTCGTCAATCCGTTACTGCGCCCAGACTGCTGCTGGACACCAGCCGGGCATATTTGGCCAGCACGCCGCTGGTATAGCGGGGCGCCGGGGGCTGCCAGGCCGCCCGCCGGCGGGCCAATTCCTCAGCCGGGATATTGAGCTGCAGCAAACGTTCGTCGGCGCTGATGGTGATCGAATCGCCTTCTTGCACCAGAGCAATGGTTCCGCCCACCGCCGCTTCCGGGGCCACGTGGCCGACCACCAGCCCATGTGAGCCGCCGGAGAAGCGGCCATCGGTGATCAGGCCGACCTTGCCGCCCAGTCCCGCGCCGCTGATGGCCGAGGTCGGAGCCAGCATCTCCCGCATACCAGGGCCGCCTTTGGGCCCTTCGTAGCGGATCACAATCACGTCGCCCACTCTGATCTGTTTGGCCAGAATCGCCTGTAAACAGGCTTCTTCCGACTCGAACACCCGGGCCGGGCCGGTGATCTGGGGACTCTTCACCCCGGAAATCTTGGCCACGCTGCCTTCCTCAGCCAGATTGCCTTTGAGAATGACCAGATGCCCCTGGGGATAGAGCGGTTTGGACCAGGGATGGATAACATCCTGGTTGGGGTCAGGCTCATCCGGAACCCCGGCCAGCACTTCGGCTACGGTCTGACCGGTAATAGTCAGGGCATCGCCGTGGAGCACGCCGTTGGCCAGCAATATTTTCATCACCTGGGGCACGCCGCCGGCCTGGTGGAACTGCACGGTAACGTACCGCCCCGACGGCTTCAGGTCGCACAGGACGGGTGTTTTGGCCCGGATGGTCTCAAAATCGTCGATAGTCAGCGGCACCTGGGCGGCGTGGGCAATAGCCAGCAGGTGCAGCACAGCATTGGTCGAGCCGCCGATGGCCATGACCACGGCGATGGCATTCTCAAAAGCCTGGCGGGTCAGGATGTCGCGCGGGCGACGCTGCTGTTGAATAGCGTCGACCAGCACCCGGGCCGACTCGGCCGCGCTGTCGGCCTTTTCCTCATCCTCGGCGGCCATCGTGGAGGAGGCCAGCAGGCTCATCCCCAGCGCCTCGAAGGCCGAAGACATCGTATTGGCGGTGTACATTCCCCCGCAGGCGCCGGCCCCCGGAATGGCCCGCCGCTCGATCTCCAGCCGTTCGGCCTCATCGATCACTCCGGCGCTGTACTGGCCAACCGCCTCAAAGGCGCTGATGATATCCAGGTCCCGCCCGTCGTAGTGGCCCGGCTTGATGGTGCCGCCGTAGACAAAGATAGCCGGAATGTTCATCCGGGCCATGGCGATCAACGCTCCGGGCATATTTTTGTCGCAGCCGCCAATAGCCAGCACGCCGTCCATACTCTGAGCGTTGACTGCGGTCTCGATGGAGTCGGCAATCACCTCGCGGGAGACCAGCGAATATTTCATGCCCTCGGTGCCCATCGAGATGCCGTCGCTGACGGTGATGGTGCCGAATACCTGGGGCATGGCTCCGGCCTCTTTTAAGGCCGTTTCAGCCCGCCGAGTCAGCAGGTTGAGGCTCAGGTTACAGGGGGTAATGGTGCTGTAGCCGTTGGCCACACCGACGATGGGCTTGTTGAAATCATCGTCGCCAAAACCAACCGCCCGCAACATCGAGCGGTTGGGGGTCCGCTCGACGCCCTGGGTAATGACGCTGCTGCGCAGCTTGTCGGACATAGATTTCTCCTTTCGAAATACCCCCTCCCCCGATTCGGGGGAGGGAGTCGCCACAGGCGACGGGTGGGGGTGTTTACACTACAATTTCAGCACCGCGCCCTGGTCGGCGCTGGTGGCCATTTTGGCGTAGCGGGCCAGCCAGCCGGTCAGCGCCGGCCGGGGGGGCAACTGCCAGGCCGCCCGGCGTTGGGCCAACTCTTCGTCGGACAGATCAACGTTGAGCTTGCCGTTGGGGATGTCGATATCGATGATATCGCCGGTTTGGAGCAGGGCAATGGGGCCGCCCTCGGCTGCTTCCGGTGAGATGTGGCCGATGCAGGCGCCGCGGGTGCCGCCCGAAAAGCGGCCGTCGGTGATCAGGGCGACGCTGCTCTCCAGCCCCATACCGATGATGTTGCTGGTGGGGGCCAGCATCTCTTGCATGCCCGGCCCGCCCTTCGGCCCTTCGTAGCGGATGACGACCACTTCGCCCGGTTTGACTTCACCGTTGAGGATGCCGGTGTTGGCCGCGTCGTGGGAGTCGTAAACGCGAGCCGGGCCGCGGTGGACCAGCATCTCCGGCAGCACCCCGGCCGTTTTGACCACCGAGCCTTGCGGGGCGAGGTTGCCGGACAGGATCGACAGGCCGCCGGTCTGGCTGTAGGGGTTGTTGAGGGTGCGGATGCAGTCAGTGTTTTGGCTGGCGCAACCGGCGATGTTTTGGCCCAGGCTTTGGCCGGTGACGGTCATAGCGTCGAGGTGGAGGGCGCCGGGCTTCTGGCTCAACTCGTACAGAATGGCGCTGATGCCGCCGGCCGCGTCCACATCTTCCATATGGTAGGGGGCGGAGGGGCTGACCTTGCACAGGTTGGGGATTTTAGCCGACAGTGTATTGAGCCGGTCGAGTGAATAATCGACGCCGGCTTCTTGGGCAATGGCGATGGTGTGCAGCACGGTGTTAGTGCTGCCGCCCATGGCCATATCCAGGGCAAAGGCGTTGTCAATCGACTGCTCGGTAACGATGTCGCGCGGCTTCAAATCCCACTCGATCAGTTTCATAATCTGGGCGCCGGCCCGGCGAGCCAGCTCCTCCCGGGCCGGGGTGTCGGCCAGGATGGTGCCGTTGCCGGGCAGAGCCAGGCCCAGCGCCTCAGAGATGCAGTTCATCGAGTTGGCGGTGAACAGGCCGGAGCAGGAGCCGCAGCCGGGGCAGCCGTAATCCTCCAGCAGCTTGAGCTGCTCGGCGCTGATTTTGCCGGCCTGATACGCGCCAACCCCCTGAAAAACGGAGATGAGATCGACCTTTTCGCCGCCGGGCAGCCGGCCGGCCCGCATCGGCCCGCCGCTGACGAAGATAGTGGGGATATTCAGCCGCATGGCCGCCATGAGCATGCCAGGGATGATCTTGTCGCAGTTAGGGATACAAACCAATCCATCGAACCAGTGCGCCGAGACCATTGTCTCGACCGAGTCGGCGATCAACTCCCGGCTGGGCAGGGAATAGTTCATACCAACGTGGCCCATGGCGATGCCGTCGTCGACGGCGATGGTGTGGAACATAAAAGGTACGCCGCCGGCGGCCCGGACGGCCTGGCGGACGATTTCGCCAAATTTATTGAGGTGGACGTGGCCGGGCACCACATCGGTATAGCTGTTGGCAATGCCGATGAAGGGTTTGGTCATATCTTCATCGGTGTAGCCGCTGGCCTTGAGCAGGCTGCGGCTGGGGGCGCGTTCAAAACCTTTTTTAACGATGTCGCTACGCATGGGGCAATTCTCCTGAAAGTAGATATTGACCTTAAATTTTCGTCAATCTGGTGAATAGCGCAAATCTGCCCAATCAGCGTTAATCAGCGTTCTACAGCAGCGAATATTCGATGACCTGGCTCAACTGAAAATCGTGGGCCTGGACGTAATGTTTCATGATTTCTTCCAACGCCCCCAGCGGCAACGCGCCGACGATTTCGGTCCCGGCGATACTCACGCCGTGGCGGGCGGCTTCTAATCGCACGGTCTCCAACACCCGGGGGAGGGGTGTTTTGGTGTAGTTGGTCAGGTTCATCGAGACCTGGACCATACCCTGCTCTTCCAAAGCCACCCCCATTGCTTTAACATAGCGGTAGCCCCCGCTTATGTGCCGAACGGCTTTGGCGATACGGTCGGCAATGGGCAGCTCAGTGGTGCGAAGATTTACATTGAAGGCAATGAGCGGAAAACGGACGCCGGTGACGGTAGCCCCGGCCTTCGGGTTGAACTCGGCCGGTCCTTCGTCCGGCGTCCAGGCGGGGTCTTTTAATTTTTCCGGCAGGGCTTCGTACTGCCCCTGGCGAATCTGGGCCAGGTTGACCCGCTCGGGCCGGGTGGCGGCGTCTTCATAATAGTAGACCGGTACGCCCCGCTCACCCAAAAAACGGCCAAATTGCCGGGCGATCTCGACCGCTTCGTCCGTTTCTACCCCGCGGATAGGGATAAACGGGACCACGTCCACCGCGCCCATGCGGGGATGGGAGCCTCGATGTTGGCTCATATCGATCAACTCCAACGCCTTCAGGGCCATCGCTTTGGTAGCTCTAAGCACCGCCTCCGGCTGGCCCAGGTAGGTTAAAACGGAGCGGTTATGGTCGGCATCCGACGAGTAGTCCAGAACTTTGACCCCCTCCACCTGGCGGACCTGCTCGACCACCTGTTCGACCAGCTCAAGATCGGTTCCCTCGCTGATATTGGGGACACATTCCAAAATTTTCATGCTTTACCTCGCTGACAGTTTGCTCTTGACCAACTCGTGAACTTCGTCTGCCAACGCCTGTTTGGCCAGAATTTGATCGAGTTCAGCCCGGCGGCTGGCCACAAACGCCTCGTCGTTGAGCGCGGGCAGGTTGATCAGCACATT
The DNA here is from genome assembly GCA_964477335.1 of uncultured Caldilineaceae bacterium. Taxonomy (GTDB): domain Bacteria; phylum Chloroflexota; class Anaerolineae; order 4572-78; family J111; genus CAYNLK01. The sequence continues at coordinate 7,462 of CAYZHI010000156.1, forward strand.
GAGCGCGGCTGCTTTCAAACCGGCCTGGGCGCAACTGGCGGCGGCCCCGGCGTCGCTGGCCGCGTTCGGATTGCCCTTCTCGGCCACCACCCGGCACAGGTCGATCACCCCGGCGCAAGCTCGGGCCGTTGCCAGGGGAACCAGCGTGGCCTGCTTGGTGGCGGCTTGGATGGCTTCTCGCCGGGCTGCTTTTTCGGCGTCGCTCTCCTTTGGCTGGCGAAAGGCGGCCATCACCCTATTAAAAGCCGCGGTGTCGTCGCTGATGAGCCGGGTCAGTTCAGTCCGCAGCGCTTCCGATTTAGCCAGAACTTCCTGCAGCTCGGCTTCCACCGGGGCGAATTTTTCTTTGCCAATGGTCAGGTTACAGACCATGCTGACCAGGGCTGCGCCCATTGCACCCGCGGCCGCGCCGGCGCTGCCGCCGCCGGGGGTGGGCGCGTTGCTCGCTAATTCGTCCAGAAATGGCTGAAGGGTGGATTCCATGATGTTATTTCTCCTCGTAAATACCCCCACCCCAACCCCTCCCC